>NZ_JBFUHH010000006.1:0-92625 GCF_056402495.1 Microvirga sp. P4_A5
GGACTGAAAGGCCGCCTGGTCGAGTAGCCGTTGCGAACTCTAACCCTTGAGGCCGTCCACCTAGAAGTGAGGGCCGATTGCTGATTTTCGGACTGCAAGTCTGTTCGCGCGCTAGTGGCCGCACATGCGCAGTCGAGTCTTCTCAACAATTCGCACCATAATCACTCAAATCTGATCTGGCACGCCAGTTTTGCCATCTCCGCTATGCCAACACCGAAACTGCCGAATCGCCGCCGGAACTACGCCCGAGCGAAAAAGTGGAAAATAATCCGATGGCGAAAAGCATAGTAACGATGGCAGCCGTCGGTTCAGAAGTCCGAATCGCTTTACGGTGGAATGGTCGAGTTTGACCCAAGGCAGACAGCGCATAGTCGTGGTTGAACGGCCGCTCTGCGCCGATGTCGGCCATTGAGGCAAACTTTGTTTCAGCCCGGAAGCAGACGCCGTCGGTGCCACGTCCGTTGTCGAACGTGGGGTGGAATGGAATTCCACTTCCGAAATTAAGTCCCCCCGGCACCTGCCTGCGATGGCGCAAGACAAGCCTCAAGCAACACACGGAGATCACCAGCAACTTCATGGTTATTCGAGACGCGGTAAGCGTTCAGCAGCTTGTCGTCATGACCGGCAGCCTTGACGACCTCCTTGAGTGCCGCAAGCAACTTCTTGCCCTTCACAGTGTTCGGGCCCGCTCCGCCAGCGGCGTCCCATAGGGTATCCGAGTTTGGCGATCCGCCGTCCGGATACAATTCGCGATTTACCAGCTTACGCTTTGAGAAGAAGGTGTCCTTCGCCTGCCCGACCTTAGCCGCTGCGGCGGTCCTCCAGCCTTCCGCGACATCCATCGTCACGCCGTAGAGGGCTGCAAGGTGCGACGCGATGCAGAAATATGCCTCCACGTCGCATCCCGATGTCACCCATGGGAATGTGCCATTGGTGTTGAAGCGGTCAGACCACATCTGCGCTTCATCGGCACTCATGAAATCGCCGTCACGGTGGATGATGGCCTTTATCTTGAGCTGGCCGTCGACCAGCAATCCACTCAGGAGCTTGTCCTTGGGAAGATTATCAATCCCGAAACAGCGACAAACGGCGAGTTGCCTCGACAGCTCCGGCCACTGACGGAGGATCGCGCGAAGCGCCGTATCGTCCTCGTCCTCGACAAAGAACAACGCGGACTTGTCGAGACCGCCCCAGCCTAGCAGACGGCGGATTGCCTCCCCGTCGTCGGTTTCGACCTTCCCTTCGTTCATCCACACCAGCTTTACGGATGGACTCGCCCCACGGGTAATGTGGGGGCTGTGGGTCGTCAGGATAATCTGAGTCTCGGACTCCTCCGCCGCTAATTCCAAGGTCTCGATCAACCGCTCCTGCTTGTCGGGATGCAGATGAGCATCAGGCTCGTCAATGAGCATGATCTTCGGCTCGAAGAGGATTAGGTACGCGAAGATCTGGATTACCTGCAGTAACCCAGTGGCCGCGGTTTCCAGAGGCCGATCCTGATTGCCAAGGCCGGGTGAGGAGTACGTCGCCGAGATGTGATAGTCCTCACGTTCATCGAACGACACGTTCACGCTGATCCCAGGATGGACCGTGCGGACATACTCGTTGAGCCGCCTAAGGCGCGCGATGCCCTCGGATTCGTCAGTCTCGTTCACACGACGGCTGCGAAGGTTCAGAAGGATGTTCCGCATGACGCCGCCAGCATCTCCGCTCGCTGCCTGCCTGCGTAGAGACGGCTGGGCGAGGATGCTCTCCCGTTCGGCGAGACCCGCAAGCCCCGGAATGTAAGCCGTGATAAACTGGAAGCGCTGCTTGTAGGGCGTAACTGTGCCCCCACCCTCCATGTACGCCGTGATGCCCCCGCGATTTCGGGCCGCGCGGATCTTGACCGTGGCATGGGCTCGTTCCTCCCCGACCGGAACATGCGCGAACACGACCTCAACTGGCGAAGATGTCGAATCCGTCTTTAGTTCGCCTTTGTGCGCCGTGCGCAACGGTTCACTCGAGGGAACGTAGTCGAGGCGCTCGAAGGAGATCATCTCCTTTGTGTTCTTGGGTGCGACATAGCTCGCTGCACGCGCGGCCCAATGCACAGCCTGAAGAACCGAGGATTTACCGGAGCCGTTGGGACCGACCAGGATCGTCACCTGGCCGAGCGGGATTATGGCCTCCTGCGTGGCCTTGGAGTTGCGGACCGTAATCGAGTCGAGTCGGGTCCACGGCGCGCACGGTTAGAGCGGGTGTCGGTGACACCTAGCGCAGGCTGTTCATCACGGATCTCCGCCTGATAGTCCGCCTCAGGAATGTCGCTGACGAACGCAACGGCGCTAGTAAGATCGCCGGCCTCCTTGAGGATTTGCACGTCGCTTGGTGCCGCATGCGGCGCGCCTGCCTCAACGGTCTCAATTGCTACAATTCCGGTGACAGGAATGGCAATCGCGCCATGTTCGGATTCAGTCTCGCTCAAACCGCTTTCCCCCACCCAACGACAAAGACGTAAACTGAACTCGACATGACGCCAATAGGAACAACGATTCAGTCTCGCTCAATGGCAGCTTTTGCCCATGTGTTCCGAAAACCCGCCAGTCTGCAATCGGCCCAGTGCGGTCATGTCCAAGACACGGTTTGCAGGAGAAGGTGGCTCAGCGGGACCCTCGGCAAAGCTACCGCGTCTGTTCGATGCGCGAATCGCATTCAAGGTGTAGAGCGAGCGTCCCGTATCATGCTGGCAAGAAGGCTCCCACGTTTGCCCTGATCACGATTCGTCGGAAGAATGGGGGCATGAAAATCCTCCCCACAACGGATCCATCAACGCAATATCGCGGGAAAACGACGTTTCCACTTCTCGGATCTAGCCAAGTAGGTGGCCTTTGGCGGGCGTCGGCGGCGCCACGGGCTTGGCGCAACTCTGTCTTCGTCACGTTGTTTGTTTTCTGGTGCCGGAGCCGAAATTGCCGCTGGTGTCATGTCTGTCGCTAGGAATGTCGAATCCTTTTGCCCAGTAGCTTTCGGTAAACGAGGCTCACGCTTCTTGCGTGTTTTAACCGGCTTAGACGGGGTGTCTGAACAGACACTAACCGACCCAAATTCGGGAACCAGACTCGGCAGAATGCGCCCTTTGGACGGTTTTTCGGCATCGATCGTCGCGTTGTTCGGCGGGCTGGATTGCGAATTCTTCTCCTCGCCGATCGGCGAGGCGGTTACCTCTTTGGAAATGAGGTCTGCCCAGGACAGAGGAGCGGGTTTACGACGACCGCGGATTTCGACCGTGAAGGAGCGACTGGGACGAGACATAAAATGATCGATTTCAGACGGATGGAAGTGCTAGAGACGCTGACGGGTTGAAGAATTGCGGCGCGCTTCTGTCGTGGACGAGGCCGTCTGCGGTAACCCTCACACAATGGCGGTTTGTAGAAACCCGAATAGCTTTGCGATGACTTAGATGTCCATACACCTCGAGCGCTCCCGACGCCAGTTTTGGCAAATGGCACCGCTGGGATCCCCCTTATGCTCCCAGCATTGCTGTCATCTGTTCCTGCCAATCGAGGGGCGGATCGGCAAGACGCGAGAGACCTGTGCCGCGAGGAAGCGTTCCTTCGACAGCAGCTTTGACAAGAACCGGATTCAGGAAGGCAAGGTTCAGTGTCATGCGGATCGACCGCGCGGTCGCCCCTTCCTGTGCCGCAATGTCTTCGATGGCGGTGATCCGCCCAGTGACGAGATCTTCGAGCCAGGCGCGCCCTTTGGCGACACCCTCGAGAAGCCGGGCTCGCGCCTCGGCACGTATGGGATGGAGAGCGACCGGGGAAGTCTCGCCGGACGCCGTCGGAGCAGGAGCGATCACCTCCCGCCGACGGATGATGCGGCGAGGCTCCCACGCGAGGGTCGTTCGTTGCTCCGATCCATTTGCAGAAGGCCGATAGTCGATCTTCAGTGAGCCGGGCGACAGTGTTACGCGGATCAAGTGTTGCTCCACGAGAGCGGCGTCGGACAAAGGCTCATTCACATTATCGATGACGATGATATCGCGCAAAGCGCCCACTACAACAGCTTCGATCTCCGGAGCAGAGATGCGGGGGATGGTGCCTGCCTCTTCTTTGCGCCCCTGAGCGAGAACGCAGGAGACATAGTATCGATAGCGCGCTCCGTTCTTGCGGGCATGGCTCGGTGTCATCGCATGTCCCCGGTCATCGACCAGCCTGCCCATGAGAAGAGCATCCGATGGGATCCGCAGCTTCTTCGCATGGTGGTTCGCCGTCAGTCGTTCCTGAACGGCCTGGAACAGTCCCTTGTCGATGATCGTGTCATGATCGCCAGGATGGCTTTTGCCCCGGTGATTGATCTCGCCGCGATAAACCCGATTGCGCAACAGATGCGCGAGGGGACCATTGGTAAAGGGAATATCACCGCTCGCCTGTCCGGACGAACGGTGGCGTAAACGGGTCCGGATCCCCTGTTGCCGCAATTCGCCCTGCAAGGCCGGCAACGATCCAAGCGCCAGATAACGCGTAAAAATCTGCCGCACGACAGGAGCCTCCTCCGGATCGATCACGAGCCGTCGGTTATTGACCCGGTAGCCAAAGGGCACGTGGCCACCCATCCACAATCCCTTGCGCTTGGAGGCGGCGATCTTGTCGCGGATGCGCTCGCCGGTGACCTCGCGCTCGAACTGGGCGAATGAAAGCAACACGTTGAGCGTCAGCCGACCCATGCTGTTGGTGGTGTTAAAAGCCTGCGTCACCGAAACGAAGGAGACACTATTGGCGTCGAACAGATCGACCAGCCGCGCGAAGTCAGCCAGCGAGCGGGTAAGGCGGTCGACCTTGTACACGACAATGATGTCGATCAGGCCCGCCCGCACGTCGGTGAGAAGCTTTTGGAGGGCAGGGCGCTCGAGCGATCCGCCCGAAAATCCACCATCGTCGTAACGGTCCGGATGCAGTCGCCAGCCCTCATGGGCCTGGCTCTTGATATAGGCTTCCGCGGCTTCACGCTGGTTGTCCAGAGAGTTGAACTCCTGGTCAAGACCATGATCCGTCGAGACGCGGGTGTAGATAGCGCAGCGCTGGGCTTTCGGTCGGTCGCGGCTCACTTGTTGTCCTTCGTAGTGGATGGGTTTCTATCAGCGCGCAGTCCGAAAAAGCGCGGTCCGTTCCACCGGGTTCCCGTGATGCCGCGAGCAATCTCGGAAAGGCTGCGGTAAGATCTACCATCCCAGGAATAACCGCTCTCAGCGACTGTCACCCGGTGGACCACCCCGTCGTATTCGCGCACGAACACGGTTCCCGGCATAACGGATCGGGGCGCCTGCACCGCGGGGACGTGAGCTCGTCCGTTACCATCCGCGCTGCGTTGACGACAGATACCGTCAAGAAGCCGTATCGTATCTCGGTCGAGATCGCCGAGCGCCTTGGCCTGAATTCGGTAGGCGATAATGCGTAGCAAAAGCGCCTTCGAGAGGTGCGGTGGAACGTCAGTTCGAAACAGCTTGCGCCAACGGACACGAAGGCCGTGGAGGTCGAGGGCGACTAGTGCCGCTACTTCGGACGAGAGAGCTGCGAGCTGGTCGGGAGTGACAGATGTCACCCCCTTCGTTGGAGCGAGTTGCGACATTAGGGACCTCATTCGCCAGATCGGATCCGGTAGACGCTCGTGCCATCGCGGTCCTCCCGGCTAAGCACGATCCCCGCTTGGCGCAGCCGGGTCAGAGCGGCTCGCATGGTATGAGCCAGCCAACCGGTTGCCGCTGTGAGTTCCTGTATTGTGGCTCCCTCGTCGCGGGAGAGGAGATCCTGGACAAGCGCCTGCTTCGACCCCGGCTTGGGTGTTGTTCGTTTCCGGGCAGCCGGGGCGGGTCTCGGATCGGGTGGCGTCTGCGAGGTCGGTACATCGGGAGCTTGGTCTTCAGACACGATGCCAAGTGCTCCAAGGCCCGCCGTTGTTAGACGCAAGCCGACATGCTCGTCTCCCTCCTCACGCCAGGAGGGATCATTGCGAGTGACGGTGGTTTCCTCGATCAATCCGTGGCGAAGAAGCTTTTGGGTGGCCTTGCCGATGCCGCCACCGGTAGAGCCCGCGGGTCGAGTGAGAAGCAGATCGTCGCGCTGTGAAGCGGCAGATAGAAGCCGAAGCTGGGCATCGGTGAGTTTGAGCGTGGTAACCATGCGGATTCCTTTGAGATCGGCAGCGTCATTGCTGTCCTCGCCCGAGGGCGCATTCTAGGTGGAGGAGCGAGAGTGCTTCGGGCCAGTGTCAGACGGCGTGAACGTACGAGGCATGGGGCTTGCTCTTCACCGCGACCGCCCAGAGTTCAAAGGTGTCGGCATATTCGCCCGGTCGGATGAAGTGTTGCGAAGAGCAAGGAGTGCGGCTGAGAACCCGCATCTGGTAGATCTGCATCTCGCCATTGGCATCTCGCCAAACCGAGGAAAGCGCGAAGCTGAGTTCGCCCTGATAGGAACCCTTGCCTCGTCTGGACCGCTGATGGGCGCATGCCAGGATCGCAGCGAGATCGTAGCGACCTCGTGCGGTGATAAAGCGAAGTCGGTGGTTAAGAGTGTCGGTCATGGCGATCGCCCTTTGTCAGAAGAACGGCATCGGCGCCGTCACTGACGCGGGCCCCGGTCAGCGGGGCGGTTAAGGGATGATCATCGCCTGCGAGGCGCGTTAGCGCTCACGTGGAAATTGGTTAGCCTTTCTTGACATCGAGACGACCGTAATCAGGGCTTCTCTCTCGCTGAGCAGCACATCGAGCTGTGTTCAACATCATTCGGAATGCTGTCGCCTAGCCACACCGATCGTCCAGCGATACCCATGGATAACCGCAGTCTCACCAGGCTGTGGACCCCTTTCCTACAGCTTGTCCCGCCCCTTCGAACTCGTTCCTGCATCGGCCTCCACCCCATGTTGACACTCACCATCAATGCTCGGCGGGCGGGTGAAGTCGAGCCGAATGACAGCAATGAAATGGCGTTGTTCGGCGTTGAAATGTCCGAATGTGATCTGTGCGCTGCGGCAAGTATTTAAACGTCCGAAGCAGCTCGTCGAGCGCCTCATCTGGGTCGAATCCGGTGATCTCGTCGAGCTCTAACAACCCTACAACGTCGATCCGCCGCGGACATTTTCCATGTGGGTGAGCAAAGGATGATAGCAGGCGAGGGCTGACGCCACGTTGCACTGCTTTAGCCTCGGTGCAGATTTGCATCGACCAGTGTCTCGGCCAGCAACTGGGAGCGGACGGCGAGGGACATGACGGGACCGAGCAAAGAGGTGCTCGCAAATTGGGTACATGAATGAAAGTAATGACAAGCAGTTAGATGCTCTAGTCAAAAATGGGCTGGACTTGTTCGGTATTTTTATCCTGTGATGATTCATGATCGAAGCTTTAGCGCGAGCCTCCGACCTTAACGCTAGGTTGGAATCCATCCGTCGCATCAGGTTTGGCTTTCCTTTTGATAGTCCAGTAAACGCCCTAACGGCGCACAAGAAAATCCAGATGCTCTAATCGAGCTAAAGTTGGTTAATGCTGGGAGGCGGATGGGACCGTCTCGAACATGTCAGCAACCACGCTGCTCCTTACCGCGTAGAGCTTGCTCGGTTGTTCGTGAACCTGAGCAGCTCGTTGTGTTCCTCGGCGGCGCGGACGCAATTTCGCCCTTCCGCCTTCGCCCGGTAGAGGGCCGCATCGGCGGCGTTCAGAAGGGTCGCACGCACCATCTCCGAGGACGGCTTGACCGAGGCGACGCCAAGACTGACGGTTGCAATTCCGTCGTGCCGAACGCCTAATGCCATGACGGCTTGGCGGATCGTCTCCGCGATCAACAGCGCACCGGCCCGATCTGTCTCGGGCAACAGGACGGCGAACTCTTCGCTGCCATGCCGGGCACACCGTCACGCGGTCGCCGAACGTCGTCGTTCAAGGTGTTGGCTATGTCCCAGTTCAGAACGCTGGTGACCTGCCTCTGAACTTTCATCCGGCGACAATTAGAGCCTCGGCGGTTGATACGCCTTGTGGCGCGCGAGAAGCAAGAGGCCAGCGCGCGGAGCTTTCCCGTTGCGCAGCGTGATGGCCTCTTGCGGTTTGGAGACCCTCGGCAAACGCCAAGGGTGTTCGATAGCCCAACGAGGAGTGTGGCCTCGTGGTGTTGTAATCCCGGACCCACTCAGTGATGAGCTTGCGGGCGTATCAGCAGGATGTGCAGCGGCCCGACCCTGTGAACCAGAACAGCCTCTTGCGGCGACCGGAAGGCAAGGGGGAAATCGACCGGGCCAGACACGGCGGGCGACCGGTAGAGTACTATTCATTGTGTCCGTTTCCGGAACGACAAACGCTTAACTACGTTGCCTGCAAGCAGGGGGCGGCACATGACAAAGTTGGGGGTCGGGCTACGAACGTGGGTGAAGCCTTCGGGCATCTTTGCGTCGGCCTTCGTTCTCGCGGTCGGGACCTTCGCCCTTCCTGCAAGAGCCCAAGATATTTTCGGGGTTTCCAAATTTTTGTCTCCGGCTGTTGCGGCAGTTCCGGTGCGGCCATTCGAATCCCGCACGATTGAGAGGCCCAAGCGCCGGGCACAATCCCATCCGAAGCCGGTTCCTATTGAACAAATTTCGGTCAAGACCACGGAAAAACTGAAGGCTCCGGGGGAGATCGACAACCCTTTTCCTGCTCTCATGACCGATAGCACCCTCCGACCCGGAGACATGGTGATGTTCCCCGATGGTTTGCGGGTTTTCACCGGGCAGCCGGGAAATCAGCACAAGCTGGCTGCGTTCAAACCTATAGCGCAGGCGGGAAAGGCTGTTCCCACCGATACTCGCAAGCTCGTTGCTAACCTGCGTCCGAGCGTGAACAGCGCATGGACGACAGATGGGTTTCGATCAGGTGACAAGTTCGCGGTCAACACGATTGATGTCGAAACGACCGGAAGTACTGCATCAAAAGCGAAGCGAGGCGGTTCACGCTCGCTGCGATAGCGAAACTCGCAGGGTAGCGATATAACGCTTGCGCGCGCTCGACCGCAGCCTACTCCCGAGTTATTGACATCTTGTTTGGGGAGACCACTTGCGTCGATGTCCGATCCCAGAGCCAATCCTGTCTATAACGGTGATTGTTATGAAGAGATTGTGCCTGATTGTCGTCTCAACGACCTTGCTTACAACCGTAACACTTGCCCAACCGCGTCCCCGAACGCTCGGAATGAGTTGTCGTCAAGCCAGTTCCCTAATTACCAGTCGGGGGGCGGTTGTCTTAGAAACCGGGCAGTACACGTATGATCGCTATGTCAGTAGCGGAGCCTTCTGCTTAGCAACTGAGTTTACCCGACCAGCTTGGATACCCACGGCTGATACCCCACAGTGCTTTGTTGGTTATACCTGCGTGGAGCAGCCACCCAACGTAGGATGGCTGTCGCGTCGACCACCTGTTGAATTGAAGCCAGGCGCAGATGATAGTTTCCTGTAAAGCTATTTATCACTAGCTCGGAGGGAGCCTTACTAGGGTCAGCCGATCAGCCAGTCGGTGAGGGGCCGAAGCCTCCTCCGTGTCCGCCAGCAGGCGGTTGGCGCGATGCCCTTATCCTTTCGGAGCCAGCGACATGGCAGACAGCTTTCTGAGGCGGGAAGGTTATCCTACCACAGAGCAGTTTCAGAGGCATTCTGGACGGGGATCAATCTCGGTTCGCGAATAACTTGCGTTTGCTGAACCCGCACTCCTGTCCCCAAAGCATCAAAACGTTGCGACCGATCAAAGAGGAACGAGACACGCACGTTTAGAAGTGTTCGATACCAATCGACCTTGGACCATGGCATGCCGCCCCGACCGAACCACTTGAGGAACACGATTTCGGCGGCGTTTTCGCTGGCACTGCACGCTTTGCTCCTCGGGTCCGGTGTCTCGGCAAAGCCGCGCGACACCATTCCATCCCCTGTCGGCCATGCTCATATTGTCGATTGCCCTGACGAGGCCGGAGAACCCGCGCCGGTCGATGACCAGCACAAAAAACATGACCGGCGGTTCTGCTGCATTCTGTGCGGAAAGCTCGGCGTCGATATCGGCCCCACTCCTGAACTACTTCTTCCTCCAGTTCCGCGTCTGGTCGCCATCGCGATCAAGTTCGATCAGGACCCACCAGCATGGGGCCGAGCTTCATCCGTGTTTCCAGTAGGAGCCCGCGCACCGCCGCCCCTTGGTTGATCTCCAATCATCTCCGATCAATTCCAACAACTGGACCTTAGCCATGTCTCTCATCAATCGCTTCGGCACGTTTGGTGCTGCGGTATCCCTGTGTCTTGTCGCCTCTGCGGCCCTCGCGCACTCGACCCTTGAGGTGCAAGAGGCTCCCGTCAAATCAACCTACAAGGGCGTCGTCCGCGTCGGCCACGGGTGCGATGGCGCTGCCACCCTCAAGGTGCGCGTTCGCATCCCTGAGGGCGTCATCGCGGTCAAGCCGATGCCTAAGCCCGGCTGGGCGGTGGAGACGGTCAAGGGGCCGTACGCCAAGGCGTATGACAACCATGGCACGCCTGTGTCGGAAGGCGTCCAGGAAATCATCTGGACAGGCAAACTCCTGGATGAGCACTACGATGAGTTCGTGTTCCGAGGAGCCCTGACCGACAGCCTCCAGGCGGGGACGACCCTCTATTTCCCGATTGTCCAGGATTGCGAAGGCGGCAAGGCTGATCGATGGATCGAAATTCCAGCCGAGGGCAGGAAGGCAGACGACTACAAGTATCCTGCCCCTGGGGTAAAACTGCTTCCGGCGAAAGCCTCGCACTGAAGCACAAGACGCGCGGGTGCTCGTCGCATGCGCGCGTCCAACCCGGTATGCCAAATGACCCTGCGGACGATCCTGGTCTTGCTGCTGATGGCCGTCGCGGTTGTGCTTGCTCCGCGAGGAGCGTTCGCTCACGCATCTCTTGTCGCCGCCGAGCCGTCTGACGGGGCTGTTCTCCAACATAAGCCGGACCGAATTGTTCTCCAGTTCAGCGAGCCGGTCTCGCCTCTCATCTTGCGGTTGATCGGCCCAAAGGGCGACGCAACCGATCTCAAGCAGTTCAAGTTGCTCCACCAGTCGGTCGAGATCACGCCACCGACGGGGCTCCCTGATGGAACGTATGCCCTTAGCTGGCGCGTCGTATCGGCTGACGGCCATCCCATCAGCGGCTCGCTGCTGTTCTCCATCCGGTTGCCGGTCGCTGACAACCGGTCAACCGAAGTCACATCGAGCGGCGCAGTCCAGGTCGGCCTGTGGTCGGCGCGGCTGCTCATGTCCATCGGTGCCTTTGCGGGTGTCGGGGGTGCGTTCTTTGCCGCGTGGGTCGCAGGCTCGAAGCCGCATGGGTCTGCCCGTCAGGTGGTTGTAGTTTTGATATGGGGCGGCATCTTCGCCACGTTTCTGTCAGTGGGCCTGCAAGGGCTCGACGCTCTTGCGCTTCCGCCCACCGCGCTCGGCAATAAAGCCGTTTGGCTCCAAGGCTTCGAAACCGCTTTTGGGACCACCGCAATTCTTGTGGTCCTCGCTCTTCTGAGCAGCCTTTTTTCGGTCGTGGTGGTCGAGCATCGGCAGGCAAAGGCGCTCTCGGCGGCTGCTTTAATCGCAGTTGGCATCGCCTTCGCCGCGAGCGGTCACGCGGCCACGGCAGAACCGCAATGGCTCACGCGCACAAGCGTCTTCATCCACGTGGCCGGTCTGGTCTTCTGGATTGGTTCTCTGATGCCACTCTTCATGATGATGCTGCGCGCCGATGACCCGTACTGTGTAATCGTTTTGCGCCGCTACTCGGTCGCGATCTTGCCGGTCGTGATCCTTCTGGTGCTCACAGGAGGAATTCTTACGGTCATTCAGGTTGGGTCGTTTCAGGCGCTCTGGAGAACCTCATACGGCAACCTCCTGCTCGTCAAATTGCTCGCCGTCGGTGGTCTTCTGGTCCTTGCGAGCCTCAATCGCCTTGTGTTTTCGCCAGCCTTGGCCAAAGGCGTTGAGAAGCCGAGAAAGCGGTTCGCCCAATCTATCGGAGCGGAAGGCGTGCTTGTCCTGCTGATCCTCGGGTTGGTGGCCGGGTGGCGGTTCACGCCGCCTCCACGCGCGCTTGCTGCAATCCCCGGCAGTTCTCAGAATACGGCACCTCAACCTGTCTCTGTCCACATCCATACGGACAGGATGATGGCGCAGGTGACCTTTGCTCTGGGAAGCGCTGGCAAGACGGTGGCGACGGTCAGACTTGCGTTGGGGTCAGGTGCTCCCCTCAACGCCAAAGAGGTGGTGGTCGCCTTGTCCAAGCCGTCCTCGGGTATTGAACCGTTCGAACGACATGCCGTCAAAACGAACGAGGGTACGTGGCGCGTCGATGATCTGCTGATCCCCATGCCCGGACATTGGCAGGTGCGGGTTGACGCGCTCGTGTCGGATTTCGACAAAGTCACGCTGGAAGGCGCAATCGAGGTCCGTCCCGAAACACTGGCACGTCAAGGTGAGCCGAAATAGTTTCCGTCGACGGGAATGCGAGGCGTTTGGAGCAAGATGACCTGAAAGTCAGCCATGCCGAGGCTACGATTCGCAAAACCCATCATCGAGGCTACCTTGAAGCCTCGCCCACCAGCTATTCTTTTTATTCTGGAGGCTACGTCCTACCGGGCAATAGGAGTGGCATCAGTGAAAAGCTGGTCCAGAGGCGCGTGAGGAATACGGGGCTTTGCGTCGTGCTATCTCCCGGCAGAAAACATCAGACCCACCCACCCGATTCCTCAGATCAGCCGCCGGCGCTGACGTCAGGCTCCCGCTGCCAGCTCACGCGCTCAGGAACATGACGGCCGAGAGCAGGGTCTGGGGCTCGCTGTGGAGGACGCCGATGTCGAGATCAAGCATCATCCGTATAGCCCCTGTCCGCGCCGCCCTCGGCGCCGATGAGGCGCCGCGTGCGCTGGCGCCTTGTCGAGCCGGTGATTAGCCGCACGTAACGCTCGGTGGTGGTGAGCTCGCTTCGCATCTGTAACTCCCCGTGTTGTCGTGCCCACATAGTGCGTGCCCGACAGCCTAAGTCGAGCCAAACGAGAGCAAGAAGAGTGCGTTGTTGAAGCGGTTCCTGTCATAGTGTGATCAAGGCGAACCGGCCACATGCCGGTTTATCAAGGCCGCGTTGAGTAGACCCGCGATGGCGAACTCCGTTGCAGCAAGTGCGTACTTACGGAGTTCAACCGCCGGCGGTCTCCCGACGCCCGATAAGCTGCTGACATGGCTGGACAAAATCGGTCAGGTGGGGCCATCGCTTCTCACCCGCGGCGGAGGCAAGATGGCGCGTGAAATCGCCGACGGCGGCCTCCCGTGGTCCTCGGCCGTCTCTGCTGCCTTGATTGGGCGCCGCGTGTGAGGCCGGTGGTCCCCCCGGCTCCCGCCACGTTCGCGACTACGATCTGCTGACCCAGCGTGCGTGGCATGTGCTCGCCGACGTTGCGGGCGATGACATCGGTCGGGCCGCCGGCCGCAAAGGGCACGATCATCGTGATCGGACGGGTGGGATAGCCTTGAGCTTGGGCAGCCGTGGCGATGACACCTGTGAGCGCGGCAAGAACAAGCGTTACCTTCTTCATCAGTTTCCTCCTGTGGACGTCTAATCTGATTACATTCCCGTGAGGCAGCGCCTCTTGCTTCGGATCCCGTCTTTGTTGTTGGTCTCGCGCGATGTCTGCATTTCCTATGCAGACATCGCGCCGGGCCGCGCCCCTTGGGTCGAGAGTCGGTTACTCGGCCAGTTCCCGCATCACCTTGATCAGGTCCGACTTGCCCTCGAAACCGATGCCGGGCAGATCCGGCATGACGATGTGGCCGTCCTCCACCCGAACGCCGTCGGGGAAGCCGCCGTAGGGCTGGAACAGGTCGGGGTAGCTTTCATTGCCGCCGAGTCCGAGACCGGCTGCGATGTTCAACGACATCTGATGGCCGCCATGCGGGATGCAGCGGCTGGGGGACCACCCGGCGACCTTCAGCACCTCGAGCGTCCGAAGATACTCGCAGAGACCGTAGGAGAGGGCGCAATCGAACTGGAGCCAGTCGCGGTCCGGGCGCATGCCTCCGTACCGTAGCAGGTTGCGGGCATCCTGGTGGCTGAACAGGTTCTCGCCGGTGGCCATCGGTCCCGGATAGAACTCGGCCAGCGCCGCTTGCAGCGMGAAGTCGAGGGGATCGCCGACCTCCTCGTACCAGAACAAAGGATACTCGCGCAGCATCTTGGCGTAGGCGATGCCCTGCTCGAGCGTCAGCCGCCCGTTCGCGTCGACCGCGAGTTGGGCCTTGCCGTCCAGCTCCTTCAGCACCGCCTCGATCCGGGGCTGGTCCTCGGCGATGCTGTTGCCGATCTTCATCTTGACCACGTTGTACCCGCGATCGAGATAGCTCCGCATCTCGCCACGCAGTTCGTCGAGGCCCTTGCCCGGGTAGTAGTAGCCGCCCGCCGCATAGACGAAGACCCGCGGATTGGCCTCGCGGCCATGTCGTTTGGCCAGGAGCCGGAACAGGGGCTCACCGGCAATCTTGGCCACCGCGTCCCAGACCGCCATGTCGATGGTACCGACCGCGACCGAGCGTTCGCCGTGACCGCCGGGCTTCTCGTTTTTCATCATGATCGCCCAGATGCGGTCAGGATCGAGGTTCTCTCCCGTATCGTCGAGGAGGGACTCAGGAGCCGCCTCCAGGATGCGCGGCGCGAAGCGCTCGCGGATCAGGCCACCCTGGCCGTAGCGGCCATTCGAGTTAAACCCGTAGCCCACCACCCGGCGGCCATCCCGGACCACGTCGGTGACGACGGCGACGAGCGACAGCGTCATCTTGGAGAAGTCGATGTAGGCATTGGCAATTGATGAGGCGATCGGCGCCGTGACTTCGCGGATCTCGAAGATTTTCATGACTTGGTCTCCTGTTGCTGGATTGAGCCAGGTTGGGTACGTCGTATAGACATCCCGTCAGCGGCCGCCCAATGCCAAGACCGAGGATCGACATGCACGATCGGCATTGCCCATGGATGCGACCTGGCTGGAAGATTTTCTGGCGCTGGCCGAGCACAAGACCTTTGCCCGGGCCGCCGAGACCCGGCACGTGACGCAGCCGGCCTTCAGCCGTCGTATCCAGTCCCTTGAGGATTGGATGGGGACGCGCCTGTTCGTGCGATCACCGCAAGGGACCACGTTGACGCCGGCCGGGGCCTTCCTGCGCGCCCATGCCGAAGACCTGACCCGCAATATCTACAGGGTGCGCCAGGAGACGCTTGAAGTTGCGGGGCGGGAGGCCTCGGCCATTTCCATTGCCGCCACGCACGCCCTTTCGTTCGTCTTCTTCCCCGACTGGATCCGGAGCCATCCCCAGTTCGCAACCCTGGGCCCCCTCAACTTGATCTCGGACACCATGGAGGCGTGCGAGCAGATCATGGCGAGGGCGACGCCAACTTCATGCTGTGCCACTACCATCGCGATGCCATGCCCCGCCTTGAGGCCAGCCAGTTCACGAGCGTCTCGGTTGGTCGCGATGTTCTGCTGCCGCTCTGTGCTCCCTCAATGATGGCACGCCGCAATGGTCGATGCCCGGAGATCCTTCGTCTCCATCGCGCCTGCTGTCGTACAGGCCGCAGTCTGGCCTCGGTCGGATTGTGACCGCCGTCCTAAAGAAGAACTGGCCGACACTTTCACTCCAGAAGACACTCACGGCACAGTTGGCGGCGACGCTGCTGACCATGGCGCGTCAAGGCGATGGCATTGCATGGCTCCCGCAAACCCTCGCCCACGACGACATCGTGGCCAGCCGTCTCGTTGATCCGGGGCATGGCAATTACTCGATTGACGTCGAGATCAGATTGATCCGACCCTTGCGCCGGCAGGGCCCGACAGCGGAAGCTTTCTGGAAAGCCATCGCCGGCAGTGTCAACGCTTCCGAGAAACCCTCTCCCACCTGAGGTCCTGTCATCGGTTGACGCTGGCATAGGCCAGAGGCGCACCTAGGGGCTGTCGCCTTAGACACCAGACTTTGCTGGCTAACGGCCCTATGTACCCGGAAGGTCTTCAAATGGCACATTGCGGAAGTGTAGCCTTGGGCCTCTCACGGCCGGTAAGCCGACGTCAATCACGAAAGTCGAAATTTGACGGGTACGGTTTCGGGCGAGATAGAGTTACGAACTCTCGACATGCGCGACTTTGTCGCCGATTAGGTTTAGCAAGTCTCGATTTCAGGTCCCCGCAACCACCGATACTTGACACCCCCGAACGCAACCGCGTCGGGGGTGTCTTGTCGTTGGGGGCCTCCCGTACCAGCCTGGCACAGCACCAGGATGCGGGCGAGATCGCCGCTTAAGATCGCCTCAAGACCGCCAGCGTCGTCCCGTGGGGTTAAAACGATCCCCTCGATCATAGCGCGGATGATGGTCATCGCGTCCTCACGGGCCGTTGCATCGTCCAGAAGCGATTCAGTTCCTCCACCTTGCGGCGATAAAGTCTGGCAAGATTGGGATGCACCGACACTTTTGGATTGGGCCGTGGCGCCTTCTGGCGCGACAGCAAAGCCGCCTTCTCGGCCTCAAGGTCCGTCAGGCGTGTCTTCATCGCCGGTTGATACATCCCGTCTTCGATCGCCCGCATCAGACCATCGATCTTGCGTTGCACCGCTGCCAGCTTCCCCGACAGGGCGGCGTCCTCGTGATTAGCARCGGCGACCAGGCGGTTGTCTCCTGGGTGTAGGCGTGCGTGAACTCGGCCACCAGCTCCGGCGTCAGTAGGTTCTGCTTGATCGCCTTGAGGATGCGGCCCTCGATCTCTTGGCGGGTGACGGTGCGGTCGTTCCGGCAAAGCCCTTGGAGCGGTGCCCGGAGCAGCCGTAGCGATCCTTGGCCATGATGGTGTAGCTGCCGCCACAGCATCCGCAGACGAGCAGGCCGGAGAGCAAGAAGCGGCGACGATGAGCACGGTTCATCGCCTGACCGCTATCGTCGAGAGATACCGCGAACGTGATGCTCTCCTGCCGACGCTTGACCGCCAGCCAGAGCTCCTCGCTAATAATCCGCAGGTCAGGAACCCGCATTCGCTCCCACTGCGACGAAGGATTGGGGCGCGCGACGCGCTTGCCGGTGCGCGGGTCCTTCACATAGGAGCAGCGGTTCCAGACCATCTCGCCGATATAGAGTTCGTTGTTGAGAAGACCGGTGCCGCGCTCCTTCTGGCTGCGGATGGTGGTGTCCTGCCACAGCCTTCCCTCCGGACCGGGCACGCCCTCTTCATTGAGCCGGCGGGCGATCGCCCGTGGGCTCACGCCCAGAGCGAACATCGAAAAGATCCGTTCGACGATCGTGGCCTCGGCCTGGTTGATCGTCCGGCCACCGCGCTCGACACCCGCGACGACATCATAGCCGAAGGCCTTACCGGCCGCCGACTTGCCCTGCAGCACCCGGCCGAGCTGGCCGTGTTTGGTCTTCGAGCGCAGGTCCGACAGGAAAATCTGCGCCATGGTGCCGAGCATGCCGACATGCATGGTGGTGATGGCGCCCACATTGACCGCATGCAAGCTCGCCCGGTGAAACGAGAGTTCATCATGGACCCCGGCGATGTCGGCCAACTTCCTCGCGAGTCGGTCGACGGCCTCAACGATCACCACATCGAACGAGCCCTTGCGGGCTTCCGCCAGCAGCTGCTGATAGCCGGGCCGATTGTTGTTCGAACCCGAGATCGGCCGGTCATTGAAGGTCGCCGTGACCTCACAACCCAGCCGCGCCGCATACCGACGGCAGACCTCGATCTGGTCCTCGATCGATTCCTCGCGCTGGTTCTCGCTCGAGCAGCGGGCGTAGATGGCAGTGCGCATTGTGCTTCCTTCGTGAGCCGGAGGAGTTTTGAGATCATAGGCGCGCGCGCCTGAAGCGACGTGGCCTTTTGATAATAGCGCTCGGTTGTGGAGAGGCTTGCATGGCCGAGGAGCGGCATTGCCGTCAGTGGCGCGGTCTGGAGCCTGCGGACCCGGACCCGGAACCGGATCGAGAGCGTGGCCTTGACGCTGATTTTTGCCGGAGCGTTCGGCAATCTGATCGACCGGGTGAACCGACCCGATTTGAAGCCTTGATTTCAGTTGGCGTCCATGAAGCGTTTGAAGGCTTCCAATGTCTCGACACTGACGTGATGCTCGATCCCTTCGGCGTCGATACGCGCCGTCTCCGGGCTGATGCCGAGCGCGCAGAGGAAGGACTCGACGATCTGGTGGCGCAAACGGCTCTTTTCGGCCAGCTGACGTCCATCCTCGGTCAGAAAGACGCCGCGGTACGGGCGCTGCACGACGAACCCATCGGCTGCAAGGCGCTTCAGCATCTTCGCGACAGTCGGCTGAGCGACCCCAAGACGTTGTGCGATGTCGACCTGTCTTGCCTCGCCGCCATCGTCGAGCAGATCGGCGATGAGTTCGACGTAATCCTCCGCCAGCTCGGTGCGACGCGCCTGTCGTGCCTGTCGGAAGCTTTCCACCTGCGTATCGGTCTGAACGAGGGCGCCTTCGGCTGGCTCGATTCGTTTCAACTTTGCCGTCATTCCACCTTATCCAAACCGCGCGGTCGGACAGACTACGCCACGGCCTAAATCTTAGCAATTGCTATAAAACACATACTGTGGAGACAGTCAGCCTTCCAACCCAAGGACCTTTGACCGAAAACATCAGAAGGGCTTGCCTAGGCTGAGTTCCAAAGCCTCGCCTCGCTATTATAGTATTTGCTATATTTAATATGCCGTGCTTTTCTACGCGGGTTAGCTCGGGGACGTTGGTGATGAAGACGCGCAATTGGCTGGAACAGACATTGAACCGGCGCGGCCTGCTCTGGGGTGGGCTAGCGGCAGCCGGGGGGACGGCCATCGCGATGGGCAGCGCGGTCGGTCAGGCCCCTCATGCGGGACATACGGGTCACCCGGCGGCTGCCCCCGCCGTCGGCAACAACGCGCCGGCCCATACGAATGCTCATGGTGCCATGCTGACCGTGGGCGACGTCGACAATGCGACGAACGGCTTTGATCCGACGGCGCTCCTGACCGACTGGGACATTGGGACCCTTTCGACTCTCCCGGGCGGCCGCACGCTGCGAACCTTCGAAATCGTCGCCGAGGACAAGGAGATCGAGATCGCGCCGGGCGTCATGTTCCCGGCCTGGACCTTCAATGGTCGCGTGCCAGGACCCTCATTGCGGGCAATGGAGGGCGATCGCCTGCGGATCGTGTTCAAGAACTATGGCTCGCACCCGCATTCGATGCATTTCCATGGCATCCACGCCGCGCGGATGGACGGCGTTCCCGGCGCCGGCCTGATCGGTCCCGGCGAGGAGTTCGTCTACGAGTTCGACGCAAAGCCTTTCGGCTGTCATCTTTACCATTGCCACGCTTTGCCGCTGAAACGGCACATGCACAAGGGCATGTACGGTGCCTTCATCATCGACCCGGATCCGGCCCGTCATCCGGAGCACCAGGCCGTTGCCCGCTCGCGCCTCCTCGGCACGCCCGAGAACGCCGAGTGGCAGGAACTGATGATGATCATGAATGCGTTCGACACCAATTTCGACGGCGAGAACGAGTTCTACGCGGCCAACACCATCGCCCATGCCTACGCTAAGAACCCGATCAGGATTCTCCGCGATCGGCCAGTGAGAATCTACCTTATCAACGTGACCGAATTCGATCCGATCAACTCTTTCCATCTGCACGCGAACTTCTTCGATTATTTCGATCAAGGCACGACGCTGACGCCGACGCTGAAGACCGTCGACCTGATCACACAATGCCAGGCGCAGCGCGGAATTCTCGAATTCAGCTTCAAGGAGCACGAGACTGGCCAGTACATGTTCCACGCCCATCAATCTGAGTTCACCGAGCTTGGATGGATGGGGATGTTTGATGTCGTTGAGGCCGTGTCATGAACGAAGCCGTGCGCCCCGACCTGACGGGAAGGCCGATCATGCCGACTCCGAGATCGTCCACCCCAGCGAAGCTCGCCTGGATCGCGCTTCCGCTCGTGCTGCTCGGTCTCGCGATCGCGTGGCTCGTGGTCGCCGATCCCCTGAAGAGCTTCAACAACGGCGCCCCCCCGATCGAGAAGCTCACCTTCGAGCGCACGATCCTCGACAGCAACGGATTGCATCTCCTCGTCCGCGGCGGCGGCTCGGAGCCGATGTCGATCGCCCAGGTTCAGGTGGATGACGCCTATTGGCAGTTCGTCCAGGATCCACCCGGCAAGATCGCCCGGGGCGCCACCGCATGGCTGCATCTGCCCTTTCCATGGGTCCGAAGCGAAGCTCATGCGGTCAAGGCCGTGACAGGCTCTGGTGCCACTTTCGAGCATGAGATCGAAGTTGCGGTCCCGACGCCGACGGCGACCTCTGGCCAGCTCATATCGCAGGGCATGCTCGGCATCCTTGTCGGGATTGTGCCCATCGCCATCGGTCTGATGTTTTATCCGGCTCTGCGCGGCCTCGGTCAGAGCGGCATGAACTTTCTGCTCGCCCTGACGATCGGCCYGCTGGGCTTCCTGTTCGTTGACACCGTCGAGGAGTCGCTTGAATTCGCCGAGCGGGCCGCAGCCATCTTCCAAGGTCCGGCGATGGTGGTGCTTGCCGCCGCGGCGAGCTTCCTGTTGTTGATGGCTGTCGGTCGCCGCGGCGGAACACCGACCGGGCTTGCGCTTGCGACCTACATCGCCCTCGGCATCGGCCTGCACAATCTTGGCGAGGGCCTGGCGATCGGCGCTGCCTTCGCCGCTGGTGCGGCCGGGCTTGGTTCCTTCCTCGTCATCGGCTTCACGCTGCACAACATCACGGAAGGCATCGGCATCGCGGCGCCGATGCTGAAGGTGCGCCCGCCGCTTTGGGTCTTTGCTGGATTGACGCTGCTCGCCGGCGGGCCGGCGGTCGTGGGCATGTGGCTCGGCAGCCTTGCTTATGCGCCGCATTGGTCGGCACTGGCACTGGCGATCGGCGCCGGCGCGATCCTCCAGGTCATCATTGAGGTCGGCGCCTACCTGATGCGAATGACTGGCGAAGGAACGCGCACCCTGTTCGCGCCGAGCACGATGGCCGGGCTCGCGACCGGTGTCACCTTCATGTACGTCACCGCGATGCTTGTGAAGATCTGAGCCTGTGGGGACAGCCGTGCGTCGCTTGAAAACCAAGCCCATGTCCCACCTCGCCAAGCAGAGTGTTGCGGCGACCGGGGTCCATTTGCGAGGGACATGTCTGACGATGATCAATCAGATCGAAACGCAGTGCCGTAGACGGGGATTGAGACTGACGGGTCAACGTCGCCTGATCACCCAAATCCTGACGGAAGGGGAGGATCACCCGGATGTCGCCGAACTGCATCGCCGGGCAGTCGAACGCGACCCGCACGTCTCTCTCGCCACTGTCTATCGGACGGTAAAGCGCCTTGAAGGCGAGGGCATCCTAGAGCGCCATGCGTTCCGTGGCAGCCGGTCCCGTTACGAGGTAGTCACGAAGACGTCCCACGATTACTTGATCGACATCGAGACGGGAAGGGTCGTTGAATTTCGGAACGCCGAGATTGAGCGGCTGCAAAATGCGATTGCCCACGAGCTTGGCTATAAACTCATCAATCATCGCCTTGAGCTATACGCGGCGCCGTTGAAGTCGAGTAGGCGGGTCACCGACTGACATCAGTCCGTGGTGAATAAGGAGCTGAAGCTCGGCGAATCCGTCGTCGCGGTGCGGCTCGTCGACAAGCGCTCCGGCAAGCCGGTGCCGGACGCGGTGATCTTCGCCAAGCGCATCGACATGGCTCCTGATGGGATGCCGACGATGGACTCGCCCATCGAGCAGGTGCCGTCGACCGAGCCGGGCGTCTACCAGTTCAAGACAAGGCTGACGATGGCGGGCGGCTGGCAACTCTCGCTTGGTGCCAAGGTCCAAGGCGAGAACGGCACGGTCGAGAACAAGTTCGTCCTCAAGGCCACCAAATGAGCCGGGCCGCATTGTTTGCCGGAACCCTCGCCGCGCTAGCGGCGGGGGAGCCGGCTATTGGGCGGGACAGAACAGGCCTGACGTGACGGCAAGGATCTGTCTTCCGGCGCTGATTTCGACCGTCCGCACGCATCTCGGTATCGGGTCGCCCGCGGCCCCGGTTGTGACCAAGGCCGCGTCGAGCGAGCCGGTCGTGTATTACCGCGGCTGCCGATCCTGTGGAGCACAGGTACCGGGTCGGAGGTCTTGCGGCGCATCGCGGTTCCGATGATCGGGGGAATGGTTTCGTCGACCCTGCTCACCTTTATCGTGATTCCGGCAATCTATGAGCTTGCCAAAGAGCGAGGACTTCCGAAAGAGGCGGCAGTCGGTAGCGGGACAATCGATCCCGAGACGCGAGGGTTAAAGCATGCCGCGGAGTGATTACATGAGGAGGACATCATGATGCACGACTCTATGGGCGGCGGAATGATGTGGGGCATGGGGCTGTTCGAGCTCTTGGCGCTTGTCCTGGCTCTGGTCGTCATCGCTGCCCTCGTCAAATACGTCTTCTTCCGGTGAGGGCCGACAGCCTTCGACGGGTACGAAAGCAGAGACCAAGGAGAACAACGTGCGAAAATCATTGGCATGTACCCGGCGAACCTTCGTTGCCGGACTCGCGGGAGCAGCCTTTGTGACCCCGCTTTGGGCGGCCGGAGGCTTGCCGAAGGTGGTGGTGATGAAGGATCCGACCTGCGGCTGCTGCTCCGGATGGGCGGACCATCTGAAGCAGGCGGGTTTCCCGGTTGAGATCGTCGAGACGTCGGACATCAACCGCGTCAAGACACGCCTCGGCGTGCCGCGGGCGCTCGCGTCGTGTCATACTGGCGAAGTCGGCGGCTACGTGATCGAGGGGCATGTGCCTGCCGCATCCATCAAGCGTCTGCTTGCCGAGAAGCCGCAAGCCAATGGACTGGCCGTTCCCGGAATGCCCGTTGGATCGCCCGGCATGGAAGTCGAAGGCATGGAGCCGGACATCTACAAGGTGATCCTGTTCGGGCCGTCCGGCCAGCGCACCTTCGCGCGCTATCGCGGTGATCACGAGGCCTGACGAATTCCGGGTCTGCCCTGGCGACGATACGAACGGCGGGGCCGATACTGTCGTTGTTGACAGGCGCCCGGAAGGAAAAAGCGAGACGAAGTGATCAGAGGTCGATTGAAAACCTAGACACGACAACTCCGAACAAAGCTCCACTCGGTGCCCACAGATTCGGATGGACCGAAACCTTCAGGTTTGGTCCCGGCGCACGCTGGCGTGCCAACCGCGACGCCTTCTCCGCTTCCAGTTCGGCCCGCCGCGCCTGAGTATTCCGCGTCGGAAGGAAGTTCTGTTGGAAGCCAACGCAAAAGAAGAGAATGCTTCATTTGCTCGTTCTTTAAAAAGAACATTCTGGTTGTAAAAAAGGAATTATCATCAAATAATCTGGTCCAGCGGCAAGGCAATTCGCCCCAGCCCCCAGGTGGGTGGTGGCAACAGAAGGATCAGACATGGCCCACTTGAATACGCACACCGGCCTGACAGTTTTGCTTGCGGCATCCTTTGCAACCGCGATGGCTTTGTCGGCATCGGCACAAGCCCAGACTCCGGTTAAGGGCGGCACGCTTGTCTACCTCGAGCAGCAGCCGCACACCAACCTCTATCCACCAGCCGGCGGCTTTTATCCGAACGGCGGAATCCTCAACCAGATCACCGACAAGCTGACCTACCAGAATCCGAAAACGCTGGAGATCGAGCCGTGGATCGCCGAATCCTGGGAGATCAACAAAGCGGCGACGGAGTACACGTTCAAGATCCGCAAAGGCGTGACGTTTTCGGATGGATCTCCGGTCGATGCGGCCGCAGTAGCAAAGAATTTTGACACCTATGGACTTGGCAACAGCAAGCTCAAGTTGCCCGTCTCCGAAGTCATCAACAATTATGACCGCAGCGAAGTGATCGATGCGCTTACGGTGAAATTCTACTTCAAGAAGCCGTCTCCAGGCTTCCTGCAAGGGACCTCGGTCATCGGTTCTGGCCTGGTTTCCTTAAAGACGCTTGAATTGCCGTTCGAGAGTCTGGGCGATGCCACCAAGATCATCGGGTCGGGTCCCTTCGTAGTGTCAAACGAGGCGCTCGGCCGCGAATTGAATCTCTCCGCTCGCAAAGATTATGCGTGGGGACCGGCGAAACTTCCGCAGCAGGGGCGGGCCCTTCTTGATGGCATCAAGTTGATCGTCGCGCCCGAAGACAGCGTTCGCATCGGCGCCTTGCTGGTCGGACAAGCGGATTTCATTCGACAGGTTCAGGCCTATGACGAGAAGCAGGTCGAGAGCCAGAAGTTCAAAATCTACGCGCCTTCGACGCGCGGAGTGAACAATAGCGTGGTCTTCCGCCCCGACAACCCGCTGGTCGCGGATCTCAGGGTTCGAAAGGCCCTGCTCCACGCGACGAACGCAAAGGAAATCGTCTCGACGCTGTTCTCGCCCAATTACCCGCAAGCCTCTTCCGTGATCGCCAAAAGCGCGCAGGGTTATGTGGATATCTCGTCGAAACTTACCTACGATCTCGACAAGGCCAAGGCGCTCCTCGACGAGGCAGGCTGGACCCTTGGGCCCAACAACACGCGGCTGAAGGATGGCAAGCCCCTCGTTCTTACCGCCTATGAATCGCCGCCCCAGCCGCAGAACAAGGAAACGCTGCAGCTCGTGGCTCAGCAATGGGCGAAAGTCGGCGTCAAGTTGAACGTTCTCGCGGGTGATTCCGGAAGCCGGGTCCTCGACAATCTCGATCCGACCAAGACGCCCGTCTCTCCGGCCATGGTGGGCCGCGCCGATCCGGATGTGATCAAGAGCAATTTCTACCCGACCAATCGCAACGTGCTGCTTCAGAAAGGCGGAACGGGCGAGAAGGTTCAGACTTTCGTCGACGAGAAGCTCAACCGCCTGCTCGACGAAGTGGCGTCCGAACCTGACACGGAGAAGCGGCTCCTGCTGACCGGCGACGTGCAGACCTACGTCATCGATCAGGCCTATGCGATCCCGATCTTCGAAGAGCCGCAGGCCTTCGCTGGTGCTCCTTATGTGAATGGCGTCGCCTTCGAGGCGGTAGGCCGTCCCAGCTTCTACGGCGTGTGGCTCTCGAAGCGCTGAGTATCCGGTCGCCTCCGGACGCGACTTCAGGGCGTCCGGAGCGCCACACCAGGGAAAGCAATGGAAATGGCCACGTGGCGATATCTCCTTAGCCGGATCAACCAGGCGGCGGTCGTTCTCTGGGCTGCTTTCACCGTCTCGTTCATCCTGCTTCAGGCGCTGCCCGGCGATGCCATCCTCATCAAGTTCCTGAGTCCCGAGCTCGGTCTCAGCCCCGCGCAGCTCGCGGAAATTCAAGCGGCCTATGCATCGGATACGCCTATCCTGACGCAATACGCGGGCACCATCGTCAACTTCCTGACCGGGAATCTCGGCTATTCCGTCCAGGCCGGCGTGCCGGTCAGCCATCTCCTTTCGGCCAATCTACCCTCGACCCTTCGCCTTGCTACGCTCGGCTTCCTCGTGGCGGCCATCCTGGCCGTTTCGATCTCGTTCCTCGCAGCCATGTCTCGCTTCTCATGGCTTCGCTCTCTCCTGCAGTCGCTGCCGTCCCTGTTCGTCTCCATCCCGGTCTTCTGGCTCGGCATCATGCTGATCCAGATCTTCTCCTTCCAGCTGCGGCTGATCCCGGTCATCAATCCCGGGGAATGGCAGGCCCTCGTGCTGCCGGTCCTGACCCTGGCGATTCCGATCTCCGCTCCCCTGGCGCAGATAGTGATGCGGAACATCGATGCGGTTCTCACCCAGCCCTTCGTGGCGGTGGCGCGAGCGAAGGGGGCGACCCGGAGCTGGGTGTTGTGGAAGCACGTGGGACGCAACGCCCTCCTGCCGACGCTGACCATCGCCGGCATCCTTTTCGGCGAACTTCTCGCAGGTGCGGTGGTGACGGAGGCGGTCTTCGGGCTGAACGGAATCGGAAGCCTCACCCAGCAGGCCGTCGGCAACCAGGACGCTGCCGTGCTTCAGGCACTGGTCGTCATTTCGGCGACAGCCTTCGTGGTCATCAACCTCGTGGTCGATCTTCTCTACCCGGTCTTCGATCCCCGCTTGAGGATTGGAAAGGAAGCGACCGCATGACAACATCCGACATCATCCTGCAAGATTCCATTGGAACGTCCGACGCTGGCCTTCGCGACGGATTGCGCGGCAGGTTGGTCGGCTGGCGAACCGCCATCAGAAAAGCGCGCCCCTTGCTGGTCCTGTCCTGGCTCATGGTCGGGACGGTGGTGCTCTGGGCTGTCTTCCCGCACCTTTTCACCAGCTTTAACCCGATCGAAGGCATTGCGGGCATGCAGTTGCGTCCACCGGGCCCGCAGCATTGGCTTGGAACGGACGCCCTGGGCCGCGACGTCCTCTCCCGGATCATTCACGGAGCCGTGCATTCGCTGTCGGGCGCCTTCATGGCTGTGAGCGTCGGTCTCTTCGTGGGAACGAGCCTGGGTCTCGTGGCCGGATCGGCCGGCGGCCGTCTGGATGCGGTCATCATGCGTGTTGTCGATGTGCTGCTGTCGATTCCAAGCCTGCTGCTGTCGCTGAGCATCATCATTCTTTTGGGCTTCGGCACCATAAACGCCGCCATCGCGGTCGGTGTCGCGTCCATTGCGAGCTTTGCCCGCGTATCCCGATCCGAGGTCGTCCGGGTGCGCCGAAGCGACTATGTCGAGGCCGCGTTTGGGAGCGGCGGAACCTTTATCCGCGTCTTGTGGCGGCATATTCTGCCGAACTCCCTGACATCGGTCATGGCACTGGCCGCGCTGCAGTTCGGCTCAGCCATTCTGGCGATCTCGACCCTGGGGTTCCTTGGCTACGGTGCTCCGCCACCGACTCCCGAATGGGGCCTTCTGATTGCCGAAGGGCGCAACTACATGGCCCGCGCCTGGTGGCTCACGACGGCCCCTGGTGTGGTGGTGATCCTGGTCGTGCTGGCGACGAACTGCATCAGCCACTCGCTCGGGAGGACGAGGCTATGACGCTGCCAGAACCACGCATCGACGGCCGTCATCCGGTCCTTGAAATTGAAAATCTCGCCGTCTCATACAGGGACAATGACGGCTATCGGCCTGTCGTGCATAACATCTCGCTCAAGGTCGAGCCCGGCCAGGTGGTCGCGCTGGTGGGTGAATCCGGCTCGGGCAAGACCACCACAGCGTTGAGCGTCATCGGCCTCCTGGCCGAGAACGGGCGAGTAGATTCTGGCGCCCTTAGACTGAACGGCATCGATATCGCCGGCTGGTCGCAGAAGCGGCTTGAGAGCATTCGGGGCAGTCATGTGAGCCTCATCCCGCAGGATCCTGCGAGCTCTCTCAATCCGGTCAAGACTATCGGCGCGCAGGTCGGTGAGATCATGCAGATCCACAAACGCGGGAACCCAGACCTCATCCGGACCCGGGTGATCGAGCTACTCGACCGGGTCGGTCTGTCGCAACCCCGGCTCCGTGCCAGGCAATATCCCCACGAACTCTCCGGTGGAATGCGCCAACGGGTTCTAATCGCCATAGCCATTGCGCTGCGGCCCTCCTTGATTATCGCCGATGAGCCAACCAGCGCGCTCGATGTGACCGTGCAGCGCCGGATTCTCGATCTCATCGACGACTTGAGGCGCGAGTCCGGCACTGCGGTTCTCCTGGTCACGCATGACCTGGGAATTGCCGTTGATCGGGCCAACCGGCTGGTGGTGATGAAGAACGGACGGATCGAGGAGCAGGGAACGACAGCCGGTGTTCTGGTTTCGCCGAAGAGCTCGTATACGCGAAAACTCCTCTCTGACGCTCCCTCGCTGTCGAACCCATCTCTCCGTCCCAAGAGACCCGCGTCGGGCGCCGAAGTCCACGTCATCGTGGTGGAGAATTTGGTGCAGGAATTCTCAGTTGGGTCTGCGGACCCATTCCGCGCCGTCGACAACATCTCGTTTCACGTCTCCAAGGGCACGACGCACGCCATTGTCGGTGAATCGGGCTCCGGCAAGACGACGACAATCCGGGCAGTTGTCGGATTTCAGAAGCCGAGCTCGGGGCGCGTGATCATCGACGGCGTGGATCTCTCGAGCCTCAAGGGCGAGAAACTGCGTCAGTTCCGTCGCAAGATCCAGCTCGTCTACCAAAACCCATTTGGATCCCTCGACCCTCTGCAGACGAACTACGCGATCATCGAGGAGCCGCTTCTCAATTTCAGCGTCCCGACCAAGGACGAGCGCCGCCGCAGGGTGGAAGCGATGATCGACCGCGTGGGTCTTCCTCAGTCCGTCCTTGCGCGCAAGCCCACTTCGCTTTCCGGTGGTTAGCGGCAGCGCATCGCCATTGCCCGCGCTCTTGTAATCGATCCCCCGGTTCTCGTTCTCGATGAGGCCGTGTCGGCGCTCGACGTGACGGTGCAAGCCCAGATCCTCGATCTTCTCAACGAACTGCAAAAAGATCTCGGACTCACCTACCTCTTTGTGTCCCACGATCTGGCCGTGGTCCGGCAGATATCCGACACCGTTTCGGTGCTGCATAACGGGCGCATCGTCGACGAGGGGCCGGTTGATCGGGTCTTCCTGGAGCCATCCACTGCCTACACCCGAGAATTGATCGCAGCCATTCCGGGCATGAGAAGCTTGGCGAGCGATAGGTCTCTCATCGGAGCGGAGCTATGAACATTCTCACCAATACGCGCCTCGGCTTCTTTACCCGGCTGCTCGACAAGGGCAGCGCCGCAGAGCGCTATCGACTCGCGATCGAGCAGATCCGCCAGGCCGAGGCGTTCGGATTTGAATCGGCCTGGGTCGCGCAGCATCATTTTCACGAGGCTGAGGGCGGCTTGCCGTCGCCTTTCGTCTTTCTGGCGCATGCGGCAGCCCAAACCTCGCGCATCCGTCTGGGGACCGGGATCGTGACATTGCCGCTTGAAAATCCCGTCCGGGTCGCCGAGGACGCGGCGGTGCTCGACCTCCTGTCCGGCGGCCGTCTTGAGATCGGTGTGGGAACGGGCGGGACCCCGTCATCTTTTACGGCGTTTCGGCAGGACAGCGCGCGGCGATCGGAGATTTTCGACCAGCATCTCAGAGTCGTTCGCGGCGCCTGGAAGGGTGAGGGCCTCGAAGGAGGCGACACGCTCTATCCGGCGGCGCCTAAACTCGAAGATCGCGTCTGGCAGGCGACCTTCTCAGTTGGGGGTGGAATTCGTGCGGGCAAGGCCGGCGACGGGCTCATGCTGTCGCGCACCCAGCCGCGCCCGGCTGACAATCCGACCGCGTCGCTCGCGGAGATCCAGCACCCGATCGTCGATGCGTATCTCGCTGCTCTCCCTTCCGGACGCGAGCCCCGAATTCTCGGATCGCGCAGCCTCTTTGTGGCCGACAATCGCGAGGAAGCTCTGGAGATCGCCCGCGTGGGACTCGGGGCGGTCATCGACCGCTACATCGTCGGGGGTCATACGGTGACAGGCAACAGCCTTCCTGACATTCTCGCCGCCCTCGATACTCATGTGGGAACGCCCGAGGACGTGATCCTGTCTCTCAGCCAGGACACCACCTTGCGGCGGGTGACGGATCTGGCCTTTCAGGTTCACTCTGTCGATCCCCCACATCCGCTGATCATGCGCTCGATCGAATTGATCGCCAGGGAGGTTGCGCCGGCTCTCGGCTGGCGGGGCGGCACGAAGCAGCCGGATCGCCGAATCGCGCTCGTTGGCTAACCTCTCGCAGGAGAGCTACCACGCCTTGTTCGAGTCCCCTAACAGCGAGGCGATCACCGCGACAGAACGGTTTGCCTTGGCAACCTTCGTCATCGGTCTACATCGGCAGACGGAGATTTTCCGACTTCTACGCGACGTCGCCGAAACGCCTGGGCGGGCACGATATCGCCCAGGGGCATCATCACCCACCAGCCCTCGAGAGACCTGCCCGCTGTGGAAGCAGATCGCAGATCCCGACACGCCCGGAGGATCGAAGCTGCGTTTCGAGTTCCACCGGTCGATCCGGCGCAGCAGTTTGCGGGCACACAGGAGGGCTGGAGCGGCATTGCCCGGGCGGGGCTCAGGACGCCGAAGATGATGAGCGCGCCGTCCCCGATGAACTTGTCGACGACCCCGCCTATTTCCCCCCTGGAGCACCCGCCGGCGGAAAGAGGCCATGAAGACCGACAACCTCATGGGATCCATATACTAGGGGGTCCCCAACCAGGATTCGGACTGGGGCCTAAATTGGGTTTCGAAAAGCTATGGTTTAAAAATATCCGCTGATGTCGAGCACTGAACCGGCGGTTATGGCGGACGGGGAGCAATTCGAACTCTCGAGACGGTCGATCGTGTCCCGCATTTCGAGCGCGGCGTATTCGCCGACGAGCTAGCACGCCCTTGCAAGTCTCGGTGGTTTCAGGTCCCCGCAATCGGCTTTAAGTGTCGACCCATAAAAGCCGAATCCGAAAGGGTCCGGCGTTTGGAGCGCACAGCGCAAGTATCCCCGTAAGCTCGCCGCGCAACTAGACCTTCAACTCGCCACGCGAAGGCACCAACGGATCACCTCGATCAGACTCAGATCGGATCCAAGGCGGCCATGTTTGGGCACCGGCTGAGACTGCCAACCAAGGCCGCGCCTGTCGTAAAAGGAAAGCCCCAACCAGAGTGACGTTTGGTTGGGGCCGCTTGGGGGGATAAGACCTCCGGTTAGTTACCTGAACTAGGGTAAGTGTCTGTGCCTTCGGACAACGGCGGCCACCCGTTTCTAAAGTTACACCCGCTCATTGGCGTTGACTCTTCACCAGTTCGAGGATGCCAGTTTCGGTAACGACTTGCCGTAGCTTAGCTGTCTCCGACGCCCAGCGATCGCCGAAGCCGGCAGCATCGAGATAAACAGGCTCTGACCCTAACTTCGCGATTGCATCGGCGACTTCGCGGTCGGCCATAGCGGCCTTGAAAGCGTCGTTGAGCTTGGCTGTGACGTCGGCAGGCAGTCCCTTAGGGGCGGCCACCCCGGTCCAGGAGACAATCTCTGCGTCATAGCCGAGCTCCTTTGCGGTCGGCACGTCCTTGTAGAGGGGATCTTCACTCCGAGTAGGCCCGAAGTTAAGTAGCGGACGCAGCTTACCGGCCTGGATATGAGGCTTGTAGTCCACGGTGCTGCCCGCAGACACCGCGATGTGGCCGCCAAGCAACGCTGTTAGCAGAACGCCACCGCCGTCGAAAGTCACCGCCTCGATCTCGATGCCAGCTGCACGGGCGAGCTGTGTCGGTCCGATATGAGAGGAATTGCCGAACCCCGTGATGCCATATTTGATACTCTTCGGATTAGCCTTTGCGAAGTCGACGAGGTCTTTCGCTGTCTTCCACTTTGTATCGGCGCCGGTGACGAGAACGGGCGGCGTGACAGTAACCTGCGCGATCGGCTGCAAAGCGGTCGGGTAGTCGTGCCTTGATCCGCCATAGAGCGGCTGCAGCACCATCGTGCTCGTCACCATGCCGATCGTATACCCATCCGGACGGGCGCCAACGAGCTCGTTCAGGCCGGTCATGGTGCCTGCGCCAGGCTTGTTCTCGATGATCAGAGGCTTTCCAAGACGCGCCTCGACGGCCTTCGTCAAAATGCGCCCCATGATGTCGGTTGCGCCGCCTGCCGGGAATGGAACGATGACCCGGATCGGGCGCTGCGGATAGTCCTGAGCGCTAGCTTGCAGCGCCGCGAAAAGCGGGGCGACACAGACAACGGCAAGAACGGCGCGACGGGTCGAAGTTAGGTACGTCATGTTTCTCTCCCTGATGCTCGATTTGTTGTTGTAGGTGATAGGCTATCATGAGGTCGGGAAGCCGACTTCAAGCTGTTTGCCTCGAAAGCGGCGGCGGACACCGACGCTGACGCGGGCAACAATGAACAGAGCCGCTGCCCCCAGCATGATGCCGCTGAAAGGTCGGGCCATCAGCGTCATCAAGCTGCCGTCGGCAAGGACCATCGACTGAATGAAGCCCCTCTCAATTAGTGGACCGAGGAACAATCCGATGATCAACGGCGCTACGCTGTAGCCCGTGCCCTTCAGAAGCCAGCCGAAGAGGCCGAATGCGATCGCGAGCCACAGGTCCGAAATGTTGTTGTTGATGAAATAAGTGCCGCTCAACACGATGACAGCGACCAGTGGCATCAAGATGCCAAGGGGGATGCGCAGAACGGAAGCAAAGAAGCCGACGAAGGGAAGGTTGATAATCAGCAGCATAACGTTGCCGATGAACAGACTCGCTACAAGACCCCAGAATAGATCAGGGCGCATATTGACGAGGTCGGGGCCGGGCGTGATGCCATGGATGAGAAAGCCACTGAGCAGCAACGCGGCGCCGGCGTTGAAGGGGAGGCCAAGGGACAATAGTGGAATCAGGGTCGAGGTATCGGCCCCGTTATTGGCGGATTCCGGGCCGGCGACCCCTTCTATGGCGCCGGACCCGAACTGCTCGCGCCCCCGGCTGAAGCGTTTCTCGACCGCGTAGGACAGAAAGGTTGAGATTGTGCCGGATGGTCCAGGCACCAGCCCGATCAACAGGCCGATGATGCTGCCCCGGCCGATGGCTGGTATTGAACGGCCGAGTTCCTCGCGTGTCGGATAGAGGTCTCGGAACGCGACCCGTGGCGGCGTGACTGCGAAATCACCGTCCGCGGCGGTCTGCAGCACTTCCGCCATCCCGTAGACGCCCATCACCACAATGATAAACGAGATGCCATCGGCCAGAATGTCACTCGACATGGTGAACCGCTCGACGCCGGTCATCGGGTCGACGCCGATCGAGGCCAGCATGATGCCGATCACCACCATCAAACCCGACTGAATCATCGATTGTCCGCTAATTCCCGAGAGCACCACCAGCGCCAGAACCGCGACGCAGAAATACTCCTGCGGACCGAAGGCGAGGGCCCAACCCGCGATGGTCGGCGCGAATAGGACCAGCCCGACAAGGCCCAAAATGCCGGCGAAGAATGAGCCGATGGCAGCAACCGACAGCGCAGCGCCCGCGCGCCCGCGTCGGGCCATTGCATGACCCTCGACGCACGTGACAACCGATGCTCCTTCGCCCGGCACGTTGAGAAGAATTGCGGTAGTCGAGCCGCCAAAGGCTGCGCCGTAATAGATTCCTCCAAAAATCACGAGCGCCGTAAGGGGTTCGAGCCCGAAGCTGATCGGGATCAGTAATGCGATCGTGCCAGAGATGCCCAGACCAGGCAGCATGCCGGCGAATGTGCCAAGAAACACGCCGATGCCTGCCGCAACAAGGTTGGCAGGTGTGGCCGCCAGATGGAAACCTTGCAAAAGTGCGTCGAGCGAGGTCATGGCAGAGGCAGGTTCAAAACGCTGCCGAAGAGCAGCCAGATGCCAACCGAAAACGCGCCGGCAATCGCCAGTGTCAGCGCGAGACCCCTTACGCCTCGGCTGACGAGCATCAGCGCCAGTGTGGCGGCGAAGGTGACGGGGAGAAAGCCGAGCTTGCCCAACAGCGCTACATAAGCAACGAGAACGCCAAGGAAAGCGAGAGCGCGCTGCGGCGAGAGGCCGAGATCGACCGGCCCCGGATTTGCGGTCCACAAGACGCGGGCGACATTGCAGGCGGCCAGCGTCACTCCAAGGCAGCCGGCGATCCTGGGTATGAAACCGGCCTTTGGACTGCTCCATACACCAAAGGAGAAACCCATCGCGGCGTAGAGATAAAACGAGCAGCCGGCGAACAAAGCGAGCGCTACGGCCAGTTGCACAGTTGGGGTGGATGGCTTCGAGCGATCATTCTCGTTCAACCGCCTCACTCCACCGCCGCCGGCTGTTTAGTTGCCTGCGGCATCTCCAGGATACGCCCAGCAAGATCGTCGTGCAGGGTCATCAGACGCTCCCAGCCAAGCATGTTATAGGCAGCAAAATGCTGATCGGTTGCGGCAGAATAAGCCTTCATTTCATCTGCCAGGGTGCGCAGCAGATCAAAAGCGCCGCCGATCCGTGACCGCACCTCCTGAGCGTATGCGTCAACGTCGTCCGGACGATCCAGCAGGAACTTTGTCAAGATGCAGGCCTGAACAACTGCCCGCCATCCTGCCACATACAGCCTGAAAGTTTCCATGCGGCCGACGAGATCCGTGTGGGCCGCCTCGGTGAGGCCAGCGGGTTTTTCGCGAGCCAGCATTGGCTGCAGCTCCACGAGCCTCAGCGCCTCGTCCTTGTCGGCCAGGATTGCACGGACATTGTTCTCCGATATTTCAAGCGCGTTCTCCTTTGACGGATCCCAATCCTTGAGACTGTTTTTCTTCTCGGCCAACCACCAGGCGTGATCGAGGCTGACTGGGTAGTTGCTCGAGTCGGAAAAGACGCAGTCATTTACGAAAAGGCTCTTCGCCACGATGTCCCAGGAGCGAGCGAAAAGGCGGGCGCTCCAGTCAGCCGCAGCGTCAAGGTCGACGTCGCTTGTGTCTTGCCTAACCATCCCCGTCTCGGTCAGCCATCCTCGGTGGATCGTCCGATCGGTGACGGTTCCATCCACGGCCAACGCCGCAGCGGCGTGGAGATTCAGCCGGTTAGGCGTGTGGAAGCAGGAGTGTCCGTCCAAGCTTTCCCAATCGGTGCGCAGAATGACGCCTTGGACGCCATGGCGCAAAGCCGTCTCCATGCGCTTGCGATAGTCGTCGATGATAATGGCAGGCCCAATGCCCCAACCGAAATACTGGCCCATCGTGTCGAACTCGACCCATTGCCGGTGATCACCCACGTCACCGAGGCGCGGGTTGTCGGGGAAGGTCGGATAGTAGTCGTGCGGCGTGTTCTTGAGGCTGACGATGACGTCGTCGGGTAGATCGGCGATAGTCTCAGCTAACTCAGTCTGCGTTTTCTTCTCGAAGACAAAGTCGCGGACCACCAACTCACGGCCGGCGGCGCGGATCGGTGCGTGCATAGCCATGATGAGATTGCGGTACCAGGATTGCGGGGTACTATTCTTGCAGGCCTCACATGTGCAGCGGTTGGAGGAGATCGCAAGCCGACTCTCACCTGTTCCCGGCGCTGTGATAATGCCGGCTATCTCAGGAAAATCCTGAAACAACTCGGTGTACTTGGTATCGACGAAATTCCACCAGAATGGATCATTCGGGCAGAGTGTTCCATCCTTCACAAGCTGCGGATTGAGCTCGAGAAGGATGTCCGGAAAGGACAGCTCCTTGTTCTGGAACCAGACATCAATGCCATGTCGTCCAGCGAGTTCGATGACGCGGCGAAGATAGTCGCGACGCTGATAGGGGCCGCTGCGGCGCGTAGGAGTATATTTGTAGAGCTTAGGATAAATATCCCGGTAGCGTTCAAATATGTTTTGCGCCCCTTCGGAAGCTCCGAAAAGCTTGCCTGGATACACCACCATATCAACGATGTCGTTGCGGTGAAGGATGAGCGAAGTCATCTCGTGACGGCGCGCAAACTCCAGACCTTGGCGTACCCAGTCGAAATTCCATACGTAACCGCTGTGAAACTCGATTGCCCGCGTCGAGAATCTGGCCATCCATCACTCCCTTGGCAGCGAGCCAACCGGCCCGAATGGCCGCGACCCGAGCGCGAGCCCTCGCAATGTTGCTGGCCCACGTTGCGCTGTACCGCGCTACTTTGCTGCTCTGTTACCCAGATGCTGCGCGAGGGTTACCGGTACGTCGAGTACTAATTGATGCGCTTGTCATAACCTTAGGCTATGGTGATGCATGTTTACTCTCCGCCAGCTCGAAGTGTTTCGCTCTGTCATGCTGACAGGCAGTCTCACCGCAGCCGGTCAGCAACTGCAAATGTCGCAGCCCGCCGTGTCCAAAGCGGTCCAACGGATGGAGGATCTCGTTGGGTTCGCACTTTTCCAGCGAGGTAAAGGACGGGTCCAGCCGACACCCGAGGCGCTTAATCTGTTTCGCGAGATCGAAAAAGTTTTCCATTCCGTTGGTGTCGTAGAGAAGTATGCCCGCGACTTGAAGGAGTCGAAGGCCGGCGTGCTGACTCTGGCGTGTACGCCGACGCTCGCCTGCAGTTTCGTCGCCGACGCGATCGCGCGATTCCGACTCGAGCGCCCAAGAGTGCGGATCTGGCTGCAAGTCACGAAAACTAAAGAAATACTCGAACTCGCAAGCAGCGGGCAGATCGATTTAGGCGTTATTTTCACGCCGGGGGACCATGCGGGGATCGTAACGATCCCGCTATTCGAGACCTCGCTCGTTTGCGTAATGGCGCCTGGACACCGCCTAGCTGGACAGACCGAAATTCAGCCTAGCGATCTGGCCCAGGAGGCAATCATCACCAACATCCAAAGCGAACCAATCCACGAATTGCTTGGAGAGGCCTTCCGAACTGTGGACCTGGATCGGAATGTGATGATCGGCAGCAACTTTACGGTCAGCGCCTGCGCTCTGGCCATGAAGGGCTGTGGCATTGCCGTTGTCGAGCCTATGGGTGTCGCTGAGTTATTTCCACAAGCAATACTCCGTCGTTTTACCCCTGAAATTACGGTCGTGCCGCGTGTCGTCTACGCACGCCACATTGAGCTTTCGCGCACCGGACGGGCGTTTCTCGACGTGATACAGCAGGAGGCAGACATGTCGCTGGGAGGGGCACAAAGGCCCGCGGCGGCAGTACTCCCCAACAGCGGCGCCGAAGCATCGTAATCGATGTCCGGGGCGACGAGGTGAGCGGGCGCGCCATCACTCTCACATCAGAAGGATAGATTGATCGAGAGCGTCACGTATCCTGAGGGGCATCATGGAGGCGTAGAGACCGGCACTCCGCTCTTTTGCCGCGGCCATCGTTTGTCCGATGACGGTCGCCGCTAGCGACCTTTTTCTGACGGAGATTCGTTGTTATCTCCTGCGAGGATTACCGCATCCAACGTCTGTCGCCGATCCGCGCACCGAAATGGTGGGCAAACGACATGACTTCGTCGACGATGGTTTGATCGCCCGCGCCCTCGAAGGAGAATAGCGGATACGATACGCTAATGGCGATGCTCATCGCCTTTTGTGGATCTTCGAATACGACCGCAATGGCTTTTACTCCGCTGAACAACTCCTGGTTGGAGATCGCGTAGCCTCGGAGGCGCGTGTCGGCGATTTCCCGCATCAGATCGTCGACCGATCGGACGGTCTGCTTTGTCTCGGGGATCGGCGTCGAATCGTACAATGCGCGGATCTCGTCGTCGGTTTTGATGCTGAGCAAAGCTTTACCCATTGCCGCGGCATGCGCAGGCAAGCGGTGGCCCGGCTCGACATTGAACTGGATTGGCTGAGAACCGCGCACGGTTTTGAGTACGATGACCTCGGCGCCTGAGAGCACGCCGAGCCAGACCGTGTGCTGGGTCTTGCGTGCCAGTTCCTCCATGTCCTTTTGAGCCTGTTCGACGATGTCGAAATTGCGGTGAAAGCTGGCCGCGAGCCGTACCGCGAGGATGCCAGCTCTGTAGCGCTGGGTTCCCAAGTCTTGTTCCAGCAGCCCTCCCTTTGCCAAGGAAGACAGAAGCCGGGACGCACTGCTGCGGGTGACCTTCAAGTGGCGGCTTGTATCGCCTACGCGGATCTCTCCCCCGGAGTCGACGAGCAGTTGGAGTGCGCCGATGGCCTTATCGATGGACTTCATTTGCGCGCACTTTCACGGCTTGACGAGATATGTAGCAGAAGCGTAGCTTATTATTCAACGTGTTGCGTAATAAGCAACACTTTTTAATCAGGGAGAAGACAATGCGGGGCACCGGTGGCGCGCTACTTTACGAAACGCTCAAAAGCTACGGTGTCACATGCCTGTTTGGCATGGAGGATCCAATCCATGTCTTTCACGCGGTTGATCGCGATTTCACGAAGATCGTTACGGTGCGAGACGAAAAGCACGCGGCCATCATGGCCCACGGTTACGCCCAGGTGACAGGCCGTCCCGGCGTATGCGCCGCCACTTTCGGACCCGGTGCTACCAATTTGATCACCGGCCTCTTAGAAGCTCAGCGGTCGTCCGTTCCTGTCATCGCGCTCGTCCAGGACCACCCTTTGCGGCTCAAGGACAAAAACGCGAGTTCCGCGTTGGATCACGCAACCGCGCTTTCGCCCTACGTTAAGAACGTCACCCGCATCGATGCTCCCGAGCAGGCCGCGGACGCGGTGCGAAAGGCTTATCGGATCGCGACTTCCGGGCGCCCGGGACCAGTGGTGCTGCTCTGCCCATCCGACGTCATGGCCGCCGAAGCCGATGCGGATACGTGGGCTGATAAAACTTATACTCACTTTCCTGCGAACCGGGTGCGGGCAAGCCGAGAGGCTACGGAGGCAGCGGCCGAACTTCTAGCGAAGGCAAAACGACCTCTCCTGATCGCGGGTGGGGGCTCGATCATCTCGGGAGCATATGAAGAGATCCGCATGTTGGCGGAGTTGTTCGATATCCCCGTCGCGACGACCATGACGGGACGTGGCGCCATCGAGGATTCGCACCCCCTCGCGGTAGGCCCCCTCGGTTCCACGACTGGCGGTCGATATGGCCGCGGTCAGATCTCGAATGCGCTGTTTGCCGAGGCCGATGTCGTGTTCGTTCTCGGATCGCGCACAGGGCAGCTCTGCTACAGTGACTGGTCGCTTCCGAAGCCTGAGACCAAGCTGATCCATCTCGACATCGATCCGGCTGAAGTCGGGCGCAACTTCGCGACCGAGATTGCCTTGGTGGGAGACGTGCGCGACACGTTGCGCGATGTCCTCGCCGTATGCGCCGATCGCGGGCTCGCAAGTACGCATTCCGCCACGAGGTCGCGGACGGATGACTTGAAGCGCGTTTGGGAAGCGGAATTCCGGCCGATGGCCGAATCGGAGCAGACGCCGATCCGGCCCGAGCGCCTTCTGGCGGAAATTTCCGCGCAGGTGGACGACTCGACCCTCATCGTTACCGATGCCAGTTACGTCACCGGCTGGGCAATGAGCCATATCGACGTACCGGTTTCCGGGCGTTTCATTCTGTCGCCGAGGGGAACGAGCGGCATCGGTTGGAGCCTTCCTGCTGCTATCGGGGCAAAAATGGCCGATCCATCCCGCCAGGTGATTTGCGTGACCGGGGACGGCGCCTTCGGCTACGTCCTCAACGAACTCGAGACGGCAGCTCGATACGGCGTAGAGGTCCTCGTCGTCGTTTTCAATAACGGTACCCTCGGTTTCCAGCGACATTGGGAACAGAAGGTGATGGGAAGCTATCTGGAATGCGACTTCCTTGACGTCGACTATTCGGAAGTTGCCCGAGCTCTCAAATGCGGCGGACAACGCGTCACGGATCCGGAGGCGATCGCGGCCGCCTTGTCCACAGGTCTGGCCGCAGGGGGTCCGTATGTGCTCGACGTCGTCATCGATCCCGATGCCACGGCGCCTATCGTCGGAATGGAGAAGGTTCTCGCTGCCGACGCCGTCCACTAGGTGGAACTAGCCGACAACAAATCGCCGACGAAAATCAACAAGGGGAAGATCATGCTGAAAACTGTTACGAAGACACTTGCTTCGGTTGCCGTTGCCGCGGTCGCCGCGTTTTCGGCAACGAGTGCGTCGGCCGGACCAACACTCGATCGGATCATGTCCGAGAAGAAACTCGTGGTCGGCGTGGCGCCGTGGAACAAGTTCGTCTTGCTCAATCCCAAGACGGGCCAGTACGAAGGCCTGATTGTCGATGATATCCGCAATCTCGAGACGATGACCGGCCTCAAGGTGGAATTGGTTAACACCACCTGGAGCGGCCTCGTTGCCGGTCTTCAGGCGGGCAAGTGGGACGTCGTCATGAGCGGTCTCGGCGCAACTCCGGAACGGGCAACCGCAGTCGCATTTGGAGAGGCATTCGGCTATCTCTCGTCTACGGCGATGGTGAAGGCGGGTAGCCCGGTCCAGTCGCTCGCCGACCTGGACAAGGAGGGGAACACTATTTCGGTGGTATCCGGTACCTCAGCCCAGCAGTTCAGCCAGCGCACCTTCAAGAAGGCAAAGGTTACCCCATTAGCGGACACCGGGGCGGCGGTGCTCGAAGTCATGCAGGGAAGGTCAACGGCCTATATCGGCGATTCCGTTTCGAACGAATTGCGGGCTCAAGAGCGGCCAGACGAACTTCGCAACGTCAAGTTCAAGGCCGACGAAACCGAATGGACCAGCATGAACCACGCCGTTCGGTACGCCGATCTTGACCTGCTGGTATTCCTCGATACCTACACCCGCGCCATGAAGCTCAAAGGCTGGTATCGCGAACTCGCTGCCAAGTGGAAGCTGCCGCCCGAGCTGGCAACCGGCCCGCGCTAACTCCGAATCCTCACGGGTGCATCAACAAATATGTACCCGTGAGGACAATGCCACTGCGTCGGATAGGTCAGGTCGAGATATCTCATGGACTACAAATTCCAGTTCGGGGTTTTAGCGGATTACGGACCTTATCTCGCAGGCGGGCTTTGGCACGCTTGGTGGACAAGTTTCCCGAGCATCATCTTCACGACCATACTTGGCGTGTTGCTCGCGGCGCTGAGCATCTCGCAGCGACGCCTTTTGCGTGGCGTGTCCATTGTCTTCGTAGACTTGTTCCGTACCCTTCCCGTGGTGGTTTTGCTGATTTGGATCCATTACGTGATGCCGATCCTCACGGGTTTTTCGTTTTCCCCGACGGTCAGTTCCATCATCGCCTTGTCGTTGAACGGTGCGGCACTCGCCTGCGAGGCATTTCGCGGCGGCCTTGAGGCCATTCCAACGACTCAAGCCCAGGCGGCGCAGTCCCTCGGATTTTCGAGGTGGCAGGTGATGCGATACGTGACGTTGCCGCAGGCCTTTTTTGCCACCCTCCCATCGCTGACAAACGTTCATATCACGGTCATCAAGAACGTCACCGTCACGGTATTGATCGCCGTGCCCGAGGTGATGTTCCGTGCCCAGGAGCTGACCGTTCAATTCTTCCGGCCACTTGAATTCTATACCGGTGCCGCGGTCCTCTATGTGGCTCTGATTTGGGGTTACGCCCTGGTCATGCGGATGCTTGAAAGGCTGCAAAAATGGCAACCGATCTGATGACAGCCCCGACAATCCCGACGGACGCAAAAGGCCAACTGGCTCCGGGATTCATTCGAATCAACGATGTTTACAAGTCATACGGCTCCGTCAGCGTGCTTAACGGTATTTCCATCGAAATCGCTCAGGGCGAAGTGCTTGTTTTGTGCGGTCCGAGTGGCTGCGGCAAGAGTACTCTCCTGCGATGCATCAATGGCCTCGAGACCATCAATAGCGGCACCATTGCCGTCGACGGTCGGAATGTCGAGAACGCCACGCCTGAGACATTGCAGAGAATTCGGCTTTCGACCGGATTCGTCTTTCAAAATTTCAATCTGTTCCCGCACATGACGGCGCTCGGTAACATCACGATCGCGCCGATGAAGATCCTCGGCCTCTCCAGGAAGGAGGCAACCGAACAGGGTAGAAAGCTTCTGGAGCAAGTCGGCATGGAGGAAAAGGCGGACGTGTACCCGTTCCAACTTTCCGGCGGGCAGCGCCAGCGAGTCGCGATCGCCCGGGCCCTGGCAATGAAGCCCTCCCTGATGTTGTTCGACGAACCGACGTCGGCCCTTGATCCGGAGATGCGTGAAGAGGTTCTCCACGTCATCCGCAAGGTGCATCAAGAACACGATATGACGATGATCGTGGTAACTCACGAAATCGGCTTTGCCAAAAGCGTAGCGAGTCGGGCGATGCTTCTGGACGCCGGGAGAATTGTCGAAGAGGCGCCGGCTCGCGCCTTCTTCGAGAACCCGGCCGAAGAACGCACGAGGCGCTTCCTGCGCGCGATCATTAACGATTGATCGAAGTCCAATTCCGAGGCCACAGCGACTGAGTTCTGTTATCCGAGGGCAACGTGTTTAAATGATCCAGCGCAACTACATCGGCGGTGAATGGCTCCTCGGAAGCGAAGCCGTGCCCAATATCAATCCGTCGGATACCAACGATACGATCGCCGAGTACGCGCACGGCGATGCACTAGATATGCAGAGGGCGGGCGCTGCCGCCGCAGCGGCTTTTCCGGTATGGTCTCGCTCATCCATCCAGCTCCGACACGATATCTTGGCGAAGGTTGGTAACGAGCTTCTTCTTCGCAAGGAGGAACTCGGAACTCTTCTGTCGCGCGAAGAGGGAAAGGTTCTTGCCGAGGGGATTGGCGAAGTTGTCCGAGCCGGTCAGATTTTTCTCTTCTTCGCAGGCGAGTGCCTGCGAATGGCTGGCGAAAAGCTTGCCTCGTTGCGCCCTGGCATCGAGGTTGACGTAACGCGTGAACCGGTAGGGGTCGTGGGTTTGATCACCCCGTGGAATTTTCCGCTCGCAATCCCCGCGTGGAAGGTTGCCCCCGCCCTTGCATTCGGGAATTGCGTGGTGCTCAAGCCCGCTGAATTAGTTCCCGGCTGTTCCCATGCCCTCGCGGAGATACTGTCGCGATCAGGTCTTCCGCCCGGAGCGTTCAATCTCGTCATGGGATCGGGCGGGGTGGTCGGCGGCGCGATGTCGAGCAGCAAGGCGGTGAACGCGATCTCATTTACCGGATCTGTCTTCACAGGTCGCAAGATTGCGCAAGCTTGCATCGGATCCGATCGAATGAAGAAAATTCAGCTTGAGATGGGGGGCAAGAACCCGCTTATCGTGCTGGACGACGCCGACTTGCATACGGCTGTGGAATGCGCGCTCAACGGCGCGTAGTTCTCGACTGGCCAGCGCTGCACAGCTTCGTCCAGGCTGATCGTTGTGGACGGAATCCATGACGAGTTCGTGAGGCTTCTTACAGAACGGATCAGGGGATTGGTGGTCGATCACGCCCTAAAAAGCGAGACAGATATTGGACCGGTGGTTGATCGTAGGCAGCTCGATCAGGATCTCTCCTATATCAAGACCGGCCTCGAAGAAGGCGCCACGTTGATCTGCGGCGGAGAACCGATCGCCCGCGAAACGCCGGGCTTTTATTTGTCTCCCACCCTGTTTACAGACGTCGATCCATCGATGYGCGTGGCCAAAGAGGAAATCTTCGGTCCCGTTGCGACGGTCATGCGCGTCAAGGATTACGAAGCCGCCCTCGACGTCGCGAACGATACGGAGTTCGGCCTCTCCGCGGGAATTTGTACGACGAGCCTGAAATATGCGAGCCATTTTAAGCGGAACGCGGAGGCCGGGACGGTCATGGTCAATCTCCCGACCGCTGGAGCGGACTACCATGTGCCATTCGGTGGGCGAAAAGGGTCGTCCTATGGCTCACGAGAACAGGGTCGTTACGCTCAAGAATTCTATACGACCGTGAAGACCGCCTACACTTTCCCGGGCACCTAGACGACCACAGCAGAAGGAGGCAAAGCGTGATCTCAGATAGCTCATGGCTGACAGTCTCTCGCGGCGAAGCCCCGCTTATCATCAGCCTGCCTCATACGGGAACGGCAATCCCTGAACCATACGCGGATGGGCTGCGCTCAACATGTTTAGCCCGCCGGGATGCGGACTGGTGGGACGACAAGCTGTATGCTTTCGCAGATGGGATAGGGCGACCACCATTTATACGGCGACGTCGCGGACGGTAATAGACGTCAATCGTGACCCGTCTGGCGCTTCCCTCTACCCAGGTCGGTCCTCTCCCGAACTTTGTCCCACGACGACATTCGATGGGGATCCCTTGTATCATCCTGGCATGGAGCCGGATGCGGCGGAGATCGCCGAGCGCCGCTCTCTCTACTTTGATCCCTACTTTGCGGCACTGGCGGCCGAGGTATCGCGGTTGAGGGAGTTCACCCTTGCATCGTCGTCTATGACTGCCATTCCATCCGCTCCGAAATTCCTCGCTTGTTCGATGGGGTGCTACCCCATTTCAACATCGGGACGAATGACGGCACCACTTGCAACCCGGAGCTAGCGAATGCCGTCCACGATTGCTGCGCGTCCACCGGTTTCAGCCATGTGATGAACGGACGAATTGAAGGGCGGGCTTATCACCGGATCCATCGGCAACCCCGACGCAGGCGTTCATGCCATTCAGATGGAACTTTCCTGCCGGGGCTATTTACGCGAGCCGCAAGAGGGCATTTCGGAAAGAAACTGGCCCCAGGCCTATAACGAGAGGACATCAGAGCGGATGCGCGCCGCACTCGAGCGGATTTTGGCCGTCTGTCTCTCCTTTGCGTCCGGGTCTCGGTTTTACCCCGTCGGAAGTTGAGCTCAAACGACACCCATGGCTGCACATCTCTTTGACCACTAATCCGCGGCGGCGAGGTGATCCTCCCGATCATCGAGCGGATCGTTCCGGTCACCTCAGCCCGGAAATCGACACCGGGTAGCAGGCACTCGAGTTCCGCGACTTTGCGCTGGTAGATAGCTGCCAGGTTCTGCGCTTCCATCGCGCGCCATAGAGGGATGGGTGTCAGTTTGCTGATCGCCTTGGGCTGTTATCCAGGGGGAATCAGCTTCATGCCGTCTTATCCGCGTCTATCGTCCTTGATCCCGCTAGGGCTCGCCGTCGAGGCTCTCGCTGAGAGTACAGACGCGATCGTGGTGACGGTTCGATCTGGATCGACCGAGGGTCGGTGTCCGGAGTGTGGGGCGGCATCCCGCGGCGTTCACAGCCGCTACCTGCGTCAGGTGTCGGATCTGCCGTGCTCCGGTCGAGAGTGCATCTGCGCGTCATGGCGCGCCGCTTCTTCTGCGTTGTGGAAAGATGCCGACGGCGCATCCTTGTCGAACGGTTTGACGACAGGGTTGTCGCCCGACGATCGCGGCGGACAGCGCGCCTGGAGTGTATTGTCCATCATCTCGGGCTTGCGCTTGGCGGCCGGCCGGCGGCCAGTTTTGCGAAGCGACTGATGCTTCGCGTCAGCAACGACACGCTGTTGCGGGTTGTGCGCCGACGGGCCCACTGTCATTCCGAACCCCTTTGGGTTGTCGGCATCGATGATTGGGCTATCGCCGGAACCATCGCTTCGGCAGCATTGTCTGTGACCTTGAGCGGCGGCGGATCGTGGCGCTTTTGCCGGATCGGGAGAGAGCGACCGTCGAGGCGTGGCTGGCGGACCATCCAGAGATCGAGATCATCTCGCGCGACCGGGGTGGCGGTTACGGAGAAGCCGCAGCCAGGGCCTTGCCGCATGCGGTCCAGGTCGCTGACCGTTGGCACCTCATGGAGAACGCCAGTGCGGCCTTCCTCTATGCCGTCCGGAAATCGATGCGGTCGATCCGCGCCGCGATCGGCGCGACGACAATCAGTCCGGAGCTGCTGACTTGCGCGGAGAAGCTGCAATATGGCGGCTTTTTGCGACGCGAGGAAACCAACGCGGCGATCCTGGCACTTRAAGGCGAAGGCATCGCTATCAAGGAAATCCGTCGCCGCACAGGTCATAGCCGAACTCGTCCCTCAAATCAAGGTCGCGCATGTCCGCCTGTGCCACAGTCGGATGTTCTTCATCCTGGCCTATCCGCGCGAGACGCAGGAGATGGTGTTCGACGCCCATGACCGGGCGTTCGCCTTCTTCAAGGGGGCCTGCGCCCGCGGCATCTACGACAACATGAAGACGGCGGTGGAGACCCCTTTTACGACGATCCCGAGGCGAGCCTAAAGCGGCGATTCACAATTTTAAGGCTTAAAACCCAAATTTGTCCACTTGTCTGAGAAAATACGTATCGGTCGAAAGGCCGCAACTTCTATTGCGATTGCACCTTAAAGATCTGCGCAACCGAGCCGAGTTTGGACTAACTGCCGGGTGGATCACTTTTTCGGTGCACGGAACGTTCTCCGAAACGGACGCTCGATCTCAGTCGTCCTTCGCGCCGCGGTCGATAACGCAATGCCACGGAGACAGGCCAACATGGAATTGATGCTCCTGTTTCTAGGCGCCGCTGAGGTCCAGACTCTCCGCAAAATGGCAAGCAGCAGCGCTCTTGGGCGTGATCTGGCGGAGGGGTGGACGATCGGATTTGCAGATCGGCTGCGCGTATCTGCAGCGTGGATGAAACGGGCATCCGGATGGTGGCTGGATTGGGTCGGGCGGTTCACCCTGAAGAGCGGCGCGGTCGCCGACGGCACCCGGAACCGCCTCGATGAGAGCCTCTGTGTATGGGTGTCTTGGGCGGGCGAAGAGCGCGTCGGTCTCGGCGAGCTCAACAATCCGCCCGAGGTAGAGGACCGCAATTCGGTTGCTCACGTAGCGGACGACTGCGAGGTTGTGCGCTACGAAGAGGTAGGTGAGTCCGCGGGCCCGCTGCAGTTCAATGAAGAGGTTCAATACCTGCGCCTGAATTGAGACGTCCAGCGCAGAAACCGCCTCATCGGCGACGATGAATTCCGGCTCCAGAGCGAGCGCGCGGGCGATGGCGACACGCTGGCGTTGCCCGCCCGACAGTTCATGCGGGAAACGCCGCATCAAATCCGAACCGAGGCCGACATCCTGCAGGAGCTGGGCGACCTTCTGCTGCCGGTCGCCAGGGTTGAAGCCTGCGGCGCGGAGGGGCTCGGCTATGTTCGTGCCGACCCGTAGACGCGGGTTCAACGAAGAGAAAGGATCTTGGAACACGATCTGCATGTCGCGACGGATCAGCTTCATCTGTTGTCTGTCCGCCGCCAGYAGGTCAACGCATTCAGGCCCCCCCGCCGCCGCAAGCGTGCGGCTCCTGAAATGCGCCGTGCCCTCGGAGGCCGTGAGCAGGCGAAGTATGACCCTCCCCGCCGTGGTTTTCCCGCTGCCGCTCTCTCCGACTAGACCGAGTGTTTCACCAGGGGCGAGGTCGAAGTCGACGCCGTTCAGGGCATGCACGTCACCCACATGGCGCCGCAGTAACCCCTTGTGGATAGGGAAGCGCTTCGCAAGCCCGCGGACTGAAAGCAGGCTCTCGTCGGGCGACCGTTTCTTCATGTGGTGGCCTCATGAAGCAACCAGCAGGCAGCGCTGTTGCCGGAAGGCGTTTGCCGCACCGGCGGATCGGTCACGCAGATGTCCATGGCATTGGGGCATCGGGTGCGGAACCGACACCCGGTGGTGATCGAGCCGATGGGCGGTACCACGCCCGTAATAGGTTGCAGCAACCGGTCGCGCGGCATGTGGAGGGTGGGAATCGATGCGATGAGGCCCTGCGTATAGGGATGGGCGGGCTGCGAGAGCACGGCCGCAACCGGTCCCTGCTCCACCACTTTCCCCAGATACATGACAATGACATCGTCAGCCATCTCGCCGACGACGCCCATATCGTGGGTGATGAACAGAATGGAACTACCGAAGCGGCTCTGCAGGTCTTTCATGAGTTGCAGGACCTGGGCTTGCACCGTCACGTCGAGGGCGGTAGTGGGCTCGTCCGCGATTAGCAGGGCGGGGTTGCACGCAAGCGCGATGGCGATCACGACCCTTTGACGCATACCGCCGGAAAATTCATGCGGATATTGCAGCACGCGCTCTTTGGGGGAGGGCACTCCAACGAGCCGCAGCAATTCGATCGCCCGCACCAGAGCCTCTCTGCGCGACAAGCCCTCGTGTTCCGTAAGAACCTCACCTATTTGATCGCCAATAGGATAGACCGGATTCAGAGACGTCATCGGCTCCTGGAAGATCATGGCGATGTCCTTGCCCCGCAGGCTGCGCATGGTGCGCGGGTCGAGCGTGAGGAGGTCGCGTGGCGGAACGCCATCCGGGGAAAACAGGATGTGTCCACCGGCGAAGCGCGCCGGCGGTTGCGGCAGGAGCCGCATGATCGAAAGCGCGGTCAGTGACTTCCCGCAGCCGCTTTCCCCGACGATCCCCAGTGTTTTTCCGCGTTGGATGGTGAAACTGACCCCGTCAATCGCGGGACGGGCATTGGGTCCGTCGCCGAAGGACACCCGCAGGTCCTGGACGTCGAGGAGCGTGTCGGGCCCCATCATTCCCGCGCCCCGGCGACGAGGTCGCGCGTCGCGCCGGTGCGCGGGTCGAACTGGTCGCGCAGCCAGTCACCGATGAAGTTGAACCCGACGACTGTGAGCATGATGGCGATCCCCGGAAAGGTGGTGAGCCACCAGGCGATGTTGATCAGCGCACGGCCTTCCTGCAGCATCCCGCCCCAGGATGGGATTTCGGGCGGAGTGCCGAGACCGAGGAAGGACAACCCGGACTCGATCAAGATCACGAATCCGAGTTCCAGCGTCGCCACCACGAGCAGTGGGCCCGCCACATTGATGAGGACGTGCCGGAGCAGGATGTCGCTCGTGGAAAGACCGGCGGCAATGCACGCCTGAATGAACTCGCGTTCGCGCAACTCAAGCACCAGTCCGTAGACGATGCGGGTGTACTGGACCCAGCGCGCCGCCACGAAGGCGATGATCACGTTCAGGAGGCTCGGCCCGAACACAGTCATGAACACGAGAGCCAGCAGGATGAACGGAACCGCAAGCACGATGTCGACGAGGCGCATGATGACGGTAGCAACCCAACCGCCGTAATAACCCGCAAGGAGTCCAAGGCCCGTCCCGATGGTGGCGGAGCCTGCAACAGCCGCGAACGCTGTGATGAGCGACACGCGCGCGCCGTAAATGATCCTGCTCAGGACGTCCTGCCCCAGACGGTCAGTGCCAAGCCAATGTTCCGTCGTACCACCGCCCATGAACGGGGGCGCGATGGCATTGAGGAGGTCCTGCGCGTTTGGATCTACCGGCGCCAACCACGGCGCGGCAATGGCGCAGACGAGCACCAGGGCAAGGATGATGAAACCGATGCTCCCCTTGGTGTCCAGACGTCGTATGAGCCAGGTCATGCCGTCATCCTAAGCGGATCCGCGGGTTGAGGCGCGCATAGAGAAGATCGACGACTAGATTGATGAGCGAGAAGGCGAGGGCGATCACCACCGTGACAGCCTGAACGACAGGAAAATCCCGCTGCTGCACGGCGTTGACGGCGAGCCGGCCAACCCCTGGCCATGCGAACACCGTCTCGGTGATGACCGCACCGCCAAGAAGACCGCCGAATTGCAGGCCGATTATCGTGACAATCGGAATCGAGGCGTTCCGCAGAGCATGCTTGATGAGCACCTTCGCTTCCGACAAGCCTTTCGCTCGCGCCATGCGGATGTAATCCTGATGCAGAACGTCGAGCATCGCCGATCGTGTCAGTCGCATGATGCGGGAGGCCGAATAAATCGCAAGCGTACTTGCAGGTAGAATCAGCGCGGCGAAGGAGCCGCCGCCCATCGAGGGTAGCAGTCGCCACTGGACCGAAAACAAGAGGATGCCGAGAAGCCCGAGCCAGTAGACTGGCATTCCCTGGCCGATCAGACTGATGCTGGTTGCGAGCGTATCCACCCATGTATTTCGATAGACGGCCGCGAAGATGCCGAGCGGCAGCGCGATGACCAGACTGATCAGAAGCGAGGCACCGGCCAGCAGCAGAGTCGATGGGAGACGTTCAAGAACGAGGCCGAGCGCGGGCTGACGGAAGCGGTAGGACGTTCCCAAATCCCCCATGGCTACGTTGCCCAGAAAACGGATGTACTGGGTCAGTAACGGCTGATCGAGCCCCAACTGCCGTCGCAACTCCGTGCGGACTTCCTGAGTGGCATCCACGGGAAGAAGAAGATTCGTCGGATCGCCTGAGAAGCGCTGGAGCACGAACACGATCGTCAGCACGCCGAGGATCACAATCCCGAACTCGAACAGCCGCCGCGCGAGGTAACTCAGCATCACGCCCCCTTCGCCAAGGCAAAGAGGAACGAGGTCACGCACTTGAAATAGTCGCGCATGCTATCCACCAACAGATACTCGTCAGCCGCATGCGGTCGCCCGCCATGTCCAAGCCCGCCGAACGCAAACGGAATTCCAATCACATCGCTGAAGAGGTACAGAGGCGCCGCGCCCGCATGGATGGGGAACACCGTGACATGATTCGAATGCTTTCGGCATGAAGTGACGAGAGCCTGCACGATCGGCTCGCCGACAGAACATTTTGACGATGGATAGGCGTTGCGGACCTCCATCTCCACATGACCAAAGCCGCGTCGATCGAGGTGCTGGCGGATAAGAGAAAGAGTGCTCTCTACGTCCATTCCAGGCACGAAGCGCAAGTCCAAGATGGCGCTGGCGCGGGGGGCGAGATGGGTCGCAGGCTCGGTGCCAGGCGGCGTGGAGCCAACCCAGATCCCGTCCAGATTGAGCGTGGGATCAAACAGGAAGTGTGTCAATTGCTCCTCGAACGTCCCTTCGTGTTTGAACCGCCTCGCGCCCAGTTCGCTCAGGAAAGTCTCGGGCCGAAGATCCCGCGCGGCAAGCGCGAGAAGCCGGCGATCCTCTTCGTCAGGCCCCGGAGGCGTTGGCAGACCGTCGATGGTGAGCCGGCCTTCGCGGGTCTGGAGCGTCGAGAGCGCGCTGAGCAATTCCCAGCCCGGACTCGAGAGCCAGCCCGAATGCATCGCGTGAACGTCGTGCTTCGCCGGCCCGCCCCAGGCTCCACCCTCAACGGAAAGCTCAAGGAATCCCAGTCCCTTGAAACCGAGGCGGATTGGCGTCTCACCTTTCGTGTTCGTTCCGAGATAAGGCAGGAAGGCGCCATCGCAGCGGCGGAAGCGGTCGAGATTGGCTCTGATGTGAGGTTCGAGAGAGGGGCTGCCGATTTCCTCCTCGCCCTCAATGAGGAAATGGATGTTCACCGGCAATGGCACGCCGGCGCCCCGAAACGCCCGCACGACCGCGAGAAATCCCACCAGCGGGCCTTTCGAATTGAAGGCGCCGCGTCCGATCATCCGCTGTTTTCCATGCTCGTCCCTCACGATTTCGGCGGAAAACGGCGGCGATGTCCATTCCGCCGCATTCGCGGGCTGAACATCATAGAGAGTATAGAACAGCAGCGTGTAGGAGGCCCCGGGCGATCTCAGGTGTCCTTCGACGATGGGCGCCACTTGCCCCGGATAAAGAGACACCTCAGCGCCGAGCGTTCGCAGATACTCGCCGACCCAAGCCGCCATCTCATCGAGCCGCTCGCCCGCCTTGCTTACGCCTGGAATTCGGATCGCCGAACGGATGTCCTCGATGGCGCGATCGAAACCCTCGTCGATCGCGGCCAGCACACGATGCTCGGTGTCGATCGTCATATCGCCACCTCGCCCCCAGAAACTGACCACGCCACGATGATTCCTCGGTTACTTCTTCTTCATCTCGGAGGCGAGGACCTGTTCATCGGGGCGCGGCTTCCAGTCGACGCCGCTGCGGACGCCGTAGAGGTTCTGCTGCGCATAGAGTGGAACGGCGGCAGCGGTCTCGTTCAAGCGTTCCAGCATTTGACCGAACAATGCCGGGCGCTGGTCGGCCGGGACCTCGTTCGATTTCGCCAGGAGCTCGTCAATCTTCGGATCGCTCCATGCAGACAGGATGCCCTTCGAGGAATGGAACGCTTCGATCTGAGGGTAGGGGTCCAGCCAGACGTTTCCCTGGCCTGAAAGATAGACCGGCGACATTTTGTGGTTCTTCAGACCCTCGAAGAACGTACCCCATTCTTCAGGGCGGACCTTGACGTTGAGCCCCGCCTTCTGGAGCTGCGCGCCGATAGCAAGAGCAGTCTCGCGATCGTTGGGATAGCGCCCGGCGGATGTCCGCATGACGATCTCCTTCCCCTCCAGCCCAAGCTCCTTCACGAGGGCCTTCGCCTTTTCGAGATCGTGCTTACGCGTAAAATCCTTGTCGGAGGGCCAATCCGGGATGCCGGGGCTGAGGATGGCCTTGGCCGGCACGCCATAGCCACGCAGAAGGCCCTTGATGATGGCGTCGCGATCGATCGCATAGGCAACCGCCTCGCGGAATTTCGGATCATTGCCCGGCGCCTCGTCGCTGTCGAACTGAACGGCCATGACGCGGGTGCTGGCGGCTCGCTCGACGCGAACCCCGTCGCTGGTTTCGAGCGCCGCAGCCTGGCTGGGCGACAAACCCGCCACAACATCCGCCTCGCCGGTTTGAAGCGCCGCAATGCGCGACAACTCCTCCGGCACGACCCGGAAAGTAACCCGGTCGATCTCCGGCTTCGGACCTTTGTAGTTCGGATTGGCCTCGAGAATAACCGCGTCGTCGCGCTTCCAGTCGACCAGCCGATAGGGGCCGCTGCCGATGGGCTTGAGCGCGAAAGCGTTGTCACCGACTTCGCGCAGGTATTTCGGGGGAACTGGAGCCAACAATGTCATCCGGGCAGGCAAGAGCGGGTCCGGGGCCGACGTGGTGATCTTGAGGGTGCGGGCGTCCGTCGCCTCGATGGTCTTAAGCCCCGTCCACCAGCCACGGATCGGCGACTTGACGTTGGGATCCTGCATTCTCTCGATCGAGAATTTTACCGCCTGCGCGTCGAGGGGCTCTCCATTCGAGAAGGTCAGCTCGTCCCGCAGCCGGATCGTCCAGGCGCTCGGCCCGTTCTGCTGGACGGATTCCGCCAATTGCGGCTGAATCTTCATATCCGGGCCGCGATGCAGAATGGTATCGAAGATATGCTTCTGAACGTTACCGGTCGCCGTGTCAGCGCGAAAGGCCGGGTCGAGCGATACAGCGTCCGTGCTCTGGGCTATCGTCAGATCGACCGCGAGGGCGAGCCCGGGCAGGGCGAAGGTCATCGCCAGGGCCGAGGCGCCGATCCGGGTTGCGGAAATCATGCGTTGAATGCAGTGGGCGGTCATATTCTGTCCTCCTCGCGCTGGAAATGGTGCTCAGGCCAGCCACCGCGTGTGCTTTGGCTCGAGACCAAAGACGTCCGTCACGCTACCGCCGGCCTCGACCTCCTTCAACCGCGCTAACTCGCCCTCAAGGTGGATATCGGCAAGGTCGGCAATCCGCTGCGCATCCTCCCGGGGAACCACCACGACGCCATCGCGGTCACCCATGATGATGTCGCCGGGGTTCACGGTGACGCCACCACAACTCACGGGCACGTTGATCGCGCCAGGTCCTGTCGATCCGAAAATGCGCAGGCACGTGGAGCGTGCGAACGTCGGGGGCGCGTCGGCAACCATCCCGATCGCATCGCGGATCGCCCCATCGACGATGATGCCTACGGCTCCCTTGCGCTTGAAGAAATAGCCAAGCCGCTCACCGATAACGCACACATCCTTGTAGCCGCCTGCGCTGATGACGATGACATCGCCCGGCCGGGTCTCGTCGATTGCCTTCTGCACGTAGAGCGCGTCCCCTGGACGGGTAAGGACCGTGAGCGCCGTCCCGAGCACGCGCATGTTGTTCTCAAGCGGCTTGATCTCGTAGTGCATGGCACCGTAACCGGCCATGGAATCCACAAGCTTCGCGGTATCGTGCTTGGCAAACCGCTTCACCAGTTCAGGCGAGGCACGCTCAAAGTCTGTCTCTATGCGTCCGTGAAGCGCGTGCTTTTCGATTCCGGCCATGCTCTGTACTCCTTTGCGCCGCGGCGCGGCTGGGATCCATTATCTAAAGCGTAAGCGGTGCGCGGAACTCCGTCCAATGACGATCACTGGACGTTCCATAACCTGAGGGCATAGTATGCCCCGGTGAAGGGGAGCCTCGAATGAACTATCGGCAGCTCGAAGTTTTCCGTGCGGTTATGCAGACGGGATCTGTCACGGCCGCGGCCCGGACGCTCAACCTCAGCCAGCCCGCGGCGTCCAAAATTCTCCAGCACGCGGAAAATCAGCTCCGGTTTAGTCTGTTCGACAGGGTAAAGGGACGACTTGTGCCGACGGCTGAGGCGCAGGCGCTCTTTCCTGACGTCGAGCGCGTGTTCGACGATCTGCGGAGTGTCCGGCAAATGGTCGATTCGTTGCAGGCGGCCAAGACGGGCGCTCTGACAATAGCCGCAATACCGACACTAGGAGAAGTCGCTCTGCCGCGCGCCATTTCGGCATTTCTCGAAACACGGCCCGATGTTCGCCTGGAATTCGAGGTTCGGCCACGCCGGGATATCATTCAACGGATCGCGACCGAGCGGGTCGAACTTGGTTTTGCATTCCTTGCGGAGGAGCACGCCAACGTCGTCTCGACGCCGCTTTGCGCCGGGCGGGTCGCTTGCATCGTCCCAGCCGGCGACGCGCTCGCCTCCCTGAATGTCATTACACCCCCTGATCTGACGAGCCGTCGCTTGATCACCTATTCGGAGACACAGGGGCTGAGGCCCGTCCTCGATGCGACCTTCGCTGCAGCCCGTATCCGTATCGACTCCATCATCGAAGTCGGTTGGGTGGCAAATGCGTGGGCGCTCGTGGACAAAGGAGTCGGGATCGCTCTCGTCGACGACTTCTCCCGACTCGACGAGCTCTATCCGGGGGTCGTCATGCGGCCGTTCGAACCTATCATCCCTATCCTCGCGGAAGTTCTCCATCCTCGCTCAAAACCGTTATCGCGACTTGCCGCCGAATTTTTGAAGGGAGCCCGCGCGATATTCTCTCAGGACACGCCAGAAAACAGGGCCAAGCGGCTTTCGGCGCGTCGCGTGGGCGCCGCGGCCTCTTAGGAGGGATCTGTCAGTTAGCTTTTGGCGAACCGCCTACTGCGCCTCCATGAGAGGCTGGTATTAGGTTCCATAAGTTAAACTTTCGGACTCGCCGATATTGCTGCAAATTTCTTTCGTGTTGCATCAGCCGATGCAGGAGTACGGAACGGGTTCGCACCGGTTTGAGGCCACTGCCGGCGGCCAGACGCTGCTGACCCTGGCGCGTCAAGGCGATGGCATTGCATGGCTCCCGCAAACCCTCGCCCACGACGACATCGTGGCCAGCCGTCTCGTTGATCCGGGGCATGGCAATTACTCGATTGACGTCGAGATCAGATTGATCCGACCCTTGCGCCGGCAGGGCCCGACAGCGGAAGCTTTCTGGAAATGCATCGCCGGCAGTGTCAGCGCCTCCGAGAAACCCTCTCCCACCTGAAGTCCTGTCATCGGTTGACGCTGGCATAGGCCAGAGGCGCACCTAGGGGCTGTCGAATTAGACACCAGACTTAGCTGGCTAACGGCCCTATGTACCCGGAAGGTCTTCAAATGGCACAAGGTGGACGTAAGTCCTGCGTCTCGTCTTCTGTTCTAAGCGAACCTTCGCGAGCTCCGCTCATAGTCGAACTGGGCTGAACCAGATCGACTGCACTCGATGAACCGGACCCGGGTCGCCGGGGCATGAGTTGCACTAATGCCGATCTGGAAGGGATCAGCTAGAACCAAGCTTCGGTGTTGGGGCTATCGTTGGGTCAATCCGCAAAGTCTGAAATTTGATGCGAATAAAGTTACGTAGGCCGAAATAGTGCGACGCGGGGGAGATTCGAACTCCGGATACCTTGTTCCTAGGCCGCATTGCGAGTGCGGCGCATTCAATTGTCAGGAAAACTTGCCTAGACAAGTCTCGGTGTTTCAGGCCCCGCAACCGTCGATACAAGACACCCCCGAACGCTAACCGCGTCGGGGGTGTCTTGTTGTTGGGGGCCCGTTGATGCAGCCTGGCACAAAGCCAGGATGCGGGCGAGATCGCCGCTTAAGATTGCCTCAAGCCCACCAGCGTCGACACGGGGCGTCAGCACGATGCCGTCGATCATCGAGCGGATGAGGGTCATCGCCTCTTCGCTTTCCGTGGCGCCCGCCAGCAGCAACTCCGCCGGGAGGTTGATCGATATGCACGTGTGCTGAAGGAGAACGCGGAGCTAATGTCGAACCAGTTCGCCGCAGGAGGCGACGCGCGGCCTGTCGGGTCCCGCCGAGTTGGTTACCTTTCCGGTCCCCGTCCTCTCATGGCCGTGAATCTCGGACATCTAGCGGGAGTATCGGCCGCCGAGATGACGACTGCGGGATAAGCGGCATTTTGAGCCAGAACTGGAGCTGTTCCCAAACACACGCGGCCGTTTTCAACCAAAGTCAGCAAACACTTGCTATTCCCGCACACCTCCTAGCATGCGGGCAAGGTCGCAAACGAGGCAGACCTCCCCCTCCCACCCATCGAGCAGGAGACATGGTTCCGTTCGCTGCCCAGCCTTTTCCGGCAATCCAGGGATAGAGTGACCGAGAATTGAGCTGGGCGCTGGCTGTTCCGCTTGTAACCCGTCCATTGCGTCTGCGCTTTCCCATGAAAGTCATCGTCACTGAGCCACTGGGACAACCGCGGACCCGCGTCGGCCAGCGCTTGCTCGATCTAGCCAGGAAAGAAGCACGCCAATCAAATGGCAAGGGTCGCGACATATTGCATGTTCGAGCGGGAACACTTTTCATGCTACGTGACCGACAGCACGATCTTGCCGAAATGGCGGCCGCTCTTCAGAGCCGCCAGCGCTTCGCCGATATCGGCCCACGTATAGACCGAATCGACCATGGGCCGCAGGCGGTTGGCCGCGATGGCGCGGTTCATGGCCTCGAAGGATTGTCTCGATCCGACCGATATGCCGCGCACCCGTGCGCGTTTGCGGAAGATCAGAAGCGGATCGACGACGCCATCCTTGCCGCCGAGATATCCGATCACGTTGATCTGGCCAGCCACGCGGATCGACATCAGGGATTTTGTGAACGTCTGGGCGCCGCCGACTTCGATCACATGATCGACGCCGCGTCCGTCGGTGAACTCCATAACTCGTGCGGACCATTCCGGGTCGCGGCGGTAATTGATGAAACATGCAGCTCCCAGCGCCATCGCCCGTTCGGCCTTTTGGTCACTGCTCGACAACACGATGGCGCGCGCGCCCGACAGCACCGCGAACTGAAGCGCGAAAATCGATACGCCGCCTGTCCCCTGCACGAGCACGTCGTCGCCGGCTTTCAGTCCCCCTTCGGTGACAAGCGCATGCCATGCGGTGACCCCCGCGCAGGGAAGCGTTGCGGCTTCCTCATCGGTCAAATGGTCGGGCACCCGCACGACGCCGTCCTGATCGAAGGCGACGAACTCGGCCAGCACGCCCTGCATGGCGCCGCCGAGCTGGCGCGCCGCATCGGCGAGATCGGAAGAACCGCCCAACCAGCCCTGCCAGAACGTACCGCATACCCTGTCGCCCACATTTACGCGCGTGACTTCAGCGCCGATGGCCACGACATGACCCACGCAGTCGGAAAGCGGCACGAGGGGCAGAGGGAATTCTCGGTTGAACGTACCGGTGATGATTTCGTAATCCCGATAATTGAGCGAGGCCGCCTTCACCTGGACGACCACTTGATGAGGGCGCGGTTCGGGAGGGTCCCTCTCTACCATATGCAGATGTTCGATTCCGCGTCCGCCGTCGAGTACGATCGTTCGCATTGGGGGAAGTCCTTCTATGACAGTTTGGACAGCGTGCGGGCCGCAGGACCCTCGTAGGTGTAGGTCGAGGTCTTAGGCACCGGTCCCTTGATGCGCTCCTTGCGGGTGCTCTGCTCCCAGGCATGAGCGACGATGCCGAGGCTGCGCGAAAGGACAAGCAGCGCCCGTCCCATCGTCGGATCGAAGCCGAGCTCGAGATAGACGGCGCCCGCGGCGGCATCGACATTCATGGGAATCGGCTTTCCTTTCACGGCCGCAATCGCCGCCTCGACGCGTTCTGCCATGCGCACATACTTGCCATCGATATCGCCGCGACGGACCGCTTCGTCCGCAAGCTCCAGTACGCGCGGCGATCGTGGGTCGCGCTGATGGAACCGGTGCCCGAAGCCGGGCACAAAGCCCCCATAGGCCTTCGAACGTTCGAAGACTTCGCGTCCCAGCACCGCCGGATCCTCGGTTGCAACCGCATCCTCGACGAGACCGCGAAGAAGCTCCATGGATTGTTCGATCGCGCCGCCGTGGATGTCACCGAGCACGCCCACGCCTTCGGCAACCGCGGTGTTCATGGGAACGCCGCAGGTGACGGCCATGCGGGCGATGGCGATGCTCGGCGCGTGCGGTCCGTGATCGACGCCGCCAAGCATGGCGGCTTCCAGCAACCGACTTTGTTCGGGATTGGGCAAATCACCACGAACGAGAAGCCACAGCATGTCGATAAAGCCGATTCGACCGATCAATTCCTCGATGGCGTAGCCCCGCATGCGGATCGAATTGGGCTTCACCTCGCAGATCGAGGTGCGCCACCAATCGGCGACCTCTGTGTTTCGCGTGTCATCCATCGGTCGGGACTCCTGTCGGTCAGATTGGTCGTTCCTGGCTGCCGAAATTGTCAGCCAATGCGCCGGCCGTCATGATCTCGACGGCCGCGTGCGATCGTGCGTAGGCGAGAGTCTCGCGAAGATAGCGGATGCGGTGGGCGGCCCCGAACACCCAGGGGTGGATGCCGATGGCGACAGCCCGGGCGCTCGTTGCCGGCGCACGCGCCAACTCGTCGATCGCGTCGGAGACGAGTTTTGGAAAACGATCGGCCGACAGTCTGCGGAGCCAGAGAGTCTGTACGTCGTCCCACTCGCTGGGGGCGGGGAGGGCGATGGGACCGCTTTCATCGAGCTGTCGGTAAGGCTGCTCGTCATTCGCCCAATCCATCGTGTAGACAAAACCGGCCTCCCGTAGCATCGCGGAGGTGCGCGGGGTGGTGCCGAAATCCTGCGACAGCCAGCCTCGGGGCGACGTCCCGAACGCGGTGCGAAGCGCGTCGCGGGATTCTTGAATGTGTGCGCGTTCCTCGTCCTCGGTCATCCGGCTCGTGATCATGCGGTTGGCGGTCAGGCCGTGCGCCGCGATCTCGTATCGGCGCGAAGCGATCTCCGAGACGATTTCGGGATGCGCCTCGATGGCGCCCGCGCCGATGGCTGCCGTGACCGGAACCGCCAATTCGTCGAGAAGCTCGAGCACCCGATAAAGGCCGACGCGGTTGCCGTATTGACGATACGACCAGGTTCGGTAATCGGGTGTAAACATTCCGAATTCGCCCTTGAAACGCGGGTCGCGATAGGCGCCCTCCGGCGTCAGCAACTCGTAATGCTCGATCTGCAGCACGATGTAGAGCGCAACCCGCTTGCCGCTCGCAAGAGCGAAAGGCGGCCGGTCCGGCAACGCCGAATAGGGGTAGATGCTGTGGTCCATGCCTGGGCGACGAGGTGTCGGCATCTCAAATATCCCGCGTCGAGGTCGCGGCCATCTGCGCATTGTACCAATCGGCGATTTCCTCGCCGGTCGCCATCCACACCCGTGGGTGCGAACGGATATAGGCGAGCGCGTTGTCGAGATATTTCAGCCGGTGCGGACGTCCCATGATGTAAGGGTGCACTGCGATGTTCATGACCCGTGGATGGACCTCTCCCTCGCGATAGAGCGTATCGAACATGTCCCGCGCCATCCGCTCGAATTCGGGGCCTTCGCCCGACCCTGCATGGAGCACCGAGTCGTTGAGATCCATTTGGTAGGGAAGGCTGAGCAATCGGCCCTTGCGCACGTTGATCGGGGTCGGCTGATCGTCGTGATAGAAATCGCAATAATACTTGATGCCGGCTTCGGCCACGAGATCGGGCGTGTTGAGCGTATGGGAGGCTGCCGGCGAGAACCATCCGGCGAGCTGCCGCCCGGTCAGGCGGCGATAGGTTTCGACGCAATCGGCGATCATCGCGCGTTCTTCGTCCTCCTGATAGCCCCAGAGATACTGCGTGTTGTAGATGCCGTGGCACATGTAGTCCCAATCCCGGCGCTCGCAGGCCTCGAAGATCTGCGGATAATGCTCGAAATTGGCGAGGTTGAGCGACACCGTGCAGCGGATGTCGTGGGCGTCCATGACCTCGAACATGCGCCACAGGCCGACGCGGTTTCCGTAATCCTTTGTGGCATAGCCCAGCACATCCGGATGGGGAATGCGCGGCCAGGGATCGCGAATCCGCACGGGATCCGGCAGATATTCGTAATGCTCGATATTGGGGCAGACCCAGACGGCGATCTGCGCGTCGTTCGGCCAGCGAAAAGGCTCGCGCGATACGATGGCGCCGCCGACGAAGCGTTTCGGATCAGACAGCATGTGGGCTCGGCTCTTCCGAGCGGCCCAGATAGGCGCCGGCGATCTTGGGATCGTCGATCAGGTCGGACGCCTTGCCGCTCATGATGGTCTGTCCCTGGTCGATCACGAACGCCCTATCGGCGATCTCGAGCGACATCAGGGCATTCTGCTCAATCAGCAGAATGGTCGTCTTCGTATTGCGCAGACCCGCGAGGATCTCGAAAATCCTGTCGACGAATTTCGGCGCGAGCCCCATGGACGGCTCGTCCAGAAGAAGGAGATCGGGCTTGCCCATGAGTGCGCGGCCCATCGCCAGCATCTGCTGCTCACCTCCGGACAGCGATCCCGCCATCTGGGTGCGCCGTTCCTTCAAGACGGGAAAGAGATCGAACACATTGGCCATGATGGCTCCGGCCTCGCCCTTGGGCGTGCGTTCCAGCGCGCCGAGTTCGAGATTTTCCACCACGGAGGAGGCCGGAAAGACGCGGCGGCCTTCGGGCACGACGCCAATGCCCATCCGTACCAGGTGGTGCGTTGCAATCCCCACCGTGGAGCGGCCGCGATAGCGGATATCACCCCGGGCGATCTCCACCGAATTGAGGATGGCCTTGAGCGTCGTCGTCTTGCCGGCACCATTCGCGCCGATCAGTGCCACGAACTCACCCTCGCGCACATCGAGATGGACATCTCGCAGCGCGCGGATGCCGCCGAAATTGACGGCGAGCTGCCGGACCTCGAGGAGAGGCGGGGTGGCCGATTGTGCTGTCTCAGGCTGCATGACGTCTCCGTCCGAGATAGGCGACTATGACGTCCTCGTTGCCCTGGATGTCCTGCGGCGTTCCCTCGGCGATATTGCGTCCGAAGTTGAGGACGCTGATCTGGTCGCACACCGACATGACGACGCGCACGGCGTGTTCGACGAGGAGGATCGTGACCCCGCGCGATACGATCCCGCGCAGAATTTTCACCACGCGGTCCATCTCGGTCGGGTTCATACCGGCGAGCGGCTCGTCGAGCATCAGCAATTTCGGCTGGGTGGCAAGCGCGCGGGCGATTTCGAGGAGGCGCTGCTCGCCATAAGGCAGGCTTCCGGACACGGTCTCCGCGCGATGCGTGAGACCCACATCCGAGAGCAGGGCCATGGCCTTGTCCCTGGCGCGGCGCTCCGCCGATCCATTGCGCATCAGCAGCGCCGAACCAAGGCCGTAGCCAAGATGGCGATGTTCGCCGATGAGCACGTTGTCGAGAACCGACATGGCCTTGAAAAGGCGCAGATTCTGGAACGTCCTTGCGATTCCGGCGGCGTTGACGACATTCGAGCGCTGCCCGGCGACGTCCTTGCCGTCGATGAGGATTCGGCCGCCATTGGGCTGGATGACGCCGGTGACGACATTGATGAAAGTCGACTTGCCGGAGCCGTTGGGGCCGATCAGGCCGTGAATGGTGCCGGGCCGGATGGTCATGTGGACGTCGTCGAGGGCTGCAAGCCCGCCGAAGTTCTTGGAGAGTCCGGAGACGTCGAGGAGTGCGGCCGTCATGGTTGCGCCTCCGTCGACACGATGGCCTGATCGGCCTTGTGTCTGCGTGCCGCGAGTTTGCCGCGGATGACCGAGCCGAGGGAGATGAGACCGCCCGGGAGGAAGAGCATCACCACGATCACGATCACGCCCCAGATCAGATAGTAATAATCCTGAAGCGGCCGCAGCACCTCGGGCAGCACATAAACGACGAAGCTTCCCAGGATCGAGCCCGCGATGCTGCCGGTCCCGCCGATGATCATCATCATGAAAATGCGGATGGAGACGTCGAGGGAGAAACTGTCCGGATTGAGGAAGCGGATGTAATGGGCATAGATGGCCCCGGCAAAGCCGGCGAGCGCGGCCGAGATGACGAAAGCGGAAACCTTCGTCACTGCGACATCGATTCCCATGCAGGCCGCCGCCGTCTCATCGTCCTTGATGGCTTTCAGGGCGCGGCCAAATCCGGAAGCGACCAGCCGGATCATCAGGAAGACGATGAAGGCTAGGCAGATCAGCGCGAAATAATAGTAGTTGAGATTGGACGTAAGATCGACGGCCGGGACGTACGGCCGGGGGATGTTGGCGACGCCGTCGATGCCGTTCGTGAGGAAGACCCAGTTAATCGACAATAGCTGTGCGATCGACCCGAACGCGATGGTGATGACGGCTAGGAAGTGTCCGCTCCATCGCAGCGCCGGAAAGCCGAGCAGCAAACCGGACGTCGCCGTCAGCAGGATCGCCATCGGGGCCGAAAGCCAGAACGGCCAGCCCTGATACACGGACAACAAGGCCGAGGTGTACGATCCGATGAGGAAGAAGCCCGCATGTCCCAGTGAGATCAACCCGCCGTAGCCGCTGATGAGATTGAGGCTCAAGGTGAGGATCGAGAAGATCAGCACCATGATCATCAGGTGGAGGGAGTATTCCGAGAGGAACAGCGGAACGACGATCGCCGCGAGGATGACGGCGAGCGCCAAGGGGTGGAGGCGGCCCATGCGCGATCTCATCGGTGATGCGGGAAGAGGCCTTGCGGCCGAAACAGAAGGACGAGGATCAGCGCGAGAAATGTGAAGACCTCCCGGTAATGCGACGAGATGTAGAAACCCACCAGGTTGTCGAGCACGCCGATCAGGAGTCCGCCGATGAGCGCACCGATATAACTTCCGAATCCGCCGATAATGGCGGCGATGAAGGATTTGATCAGGAGCGGCAAGCCGAGGCCGGCCGACACGTAGATGATCGGCGCCAGCAGCACGCCGGCGAAACCGGCGATTGCAGCGCTGAGCGCGAAGCCTTGCGCAATGGTGCGATTGACGTCGATGCCCATGAGTTTGGCCGTTTCCCGATCCTGGGAAACGGCGCGCAGGCGTTTGCCGAACGATGTCTTCTGGGACAGGAAATGCAGCCCGATCGCCAGAACGACCATCGACGCGATGACGACGAGGGACTGGCGCGGGACAACGACGCCCGCCAGCGATAAGGGTTTGCCGGCGATCAACGGTGGGAACGAATAAGGTTGCCCGCCGTAGATGATCTTGGCAGCGTCGGACAGCACGATCTGCAGGCCGATCGTGACTGTCACCACCGTCATCTCCGCCGCGCCGATGACGGGGCGGATGACGACGCGCTCGGTCGCATACCCGACCATGGCTGGCACCAGAACAGCCAGCGGAAGAACCATCCAGAGCGGCCAGCCCAGGGTGACGTGGCACGTCAGCGCCACGAACATGGCAATCACCACGAACTCGCCCTGGGCGAAATTGACGACCGAGGCGGTGTTCCAGATCATGACGAAGCCGAGCGCTATCAACGCATAGGCGCAGCCCGTCGCGATCCCCGAAGTGGCAAGCTGGAAGAACATGGTGTTTCCGTATCTGGCGACGCGCGGACGCTGCTACTCGCGAACCGAGACGACTTCGGGAACGAGGTCCTTGTTATAGCGGATGACCACGGAGGCGTGGATCATGTCGCCCGTCGGCGCGGACGGGTGATAGGTGCCCTGTACGCCCTGCCAGGTATCAACCGACTTGAGATACTTGAGAATGGCCTCGCGGCTCGGGCCCGCCTTGCCGATCGCATCGACGATCATGTTGACGGCATCGAAGTAGATGACCGAATGGCCGATGGGGTCGCGGTTGAAGCGTTTCTGGAACGCCACGTTGAAAGCCTTCGACTTCTCGTCGGGCTTTGTGTGAACCCAGCTCAACGGCCCGACGACGCCCTCGGCATTGGACTTCGCCAGATCGAGGAAGATGCTGTCCGCGGAATTGAAGGCGAACATTCCGCCGAAGCCGAGATTGTTCAGATCCTTGATAAGCAGCGCGCCTTCGGGCTGGTTGCCGAGATTGACGACCACGTCCACGCCGGACTGGATCAACCGCCCTGCGACCGAGGTGAAGTCCTTGTCGCCCACCGCGTAGGAAAGCTCGACGACCGGATCGAGGCCGTGKGTTTCCTTGAGGATTTTCACGAACACGTCACGGCCGCTGCGGCCGAACTCGTTATTGGCGTAGGTAACGCCGATCTTCTTCTTGCCTTCCTTCTTGACGAGATAGTCGGCCATCGCGCCCATCCAGTCCGTATCGGTGGAACGCGCGCGGAAGATGTGCTTGTGCCCCTCCTGGGTAATGCGTTGCGCGACCGAGGAAGTGAATTGCGGAATGCCGGCCTCGGCGCCCACGAACAAAGTGGGATAGGTCACGCTCGACCAATCCGGCCCCATGAAGGCGACGATGGACTTGTCGCCGACCAGACGCCGGATGGCGCTGAGCCCCACATCGGGCTTGGCCTGGTCGTCCACGACGACGAGTTCGAGGGGCTTCTTGGTGCCGTCCGGCAGCGCCACGCCGCCCTTCTCGTTCACGAGATCCACTGCCCATTGCGCGGCCTCGCGAATGCGTTCGCCATTATTCGCGCCGGGGCCGGTCAGCACCGCGTCGAGGCCGATGCGCACCGGCTCCTGGGCCAATGCCGGCAAGGCTGCCAGCGTCACGAAACCTGCCGTCAGATAGGAGAGAAAATTACGCCGTGTCATCGTGTTCCCGTCCTTGTTGATTTTCGATGGTCTGGTTTATTCGGCAGCCTGGCTGTGCGATCCGCGCTGCCAGATGTCGAGGAGTTCGTCGGAGGTCGCCATCGGGTAGCGCGCCTCGCACAGGCGCATCGCGCCCTCATGGAGAATCTTGTTCGGGCTCGTGATGAGGTCGTGGACCACGACCATGTAATAATCGTGATACGAGCCGCCCCGGATGGTGGATTCGACGCAGCCTTCGCTGGTGGTTCCGAGCACCGCGAGCGTTTCGATGCCGTTGGCCCGAAGCAGCTGGTCGAGGTTGGTGTGGACGAAAGCGTCGGGGCGAAATTTCTCGATCACGAGATCGCGCTCGCGGGGAACAAGCCCGTCCACGAACTCGGCTCCCCAGCTGCCCTTGAGCGTATAATCGGGGCTTTTTCCATCGCGGCATTTGAACCGCAGCCACGCCGCGCTGTCGCTCTTGCCACCCGGCAGCGTCAGCTGGCGGATGAACACCACGCGGATGCCGAGATCCTGCGCGCGGTTGACGAACGAGACGAGGGCGGGAAGCACGGCCTGCGTGCTGCTGAGGTCTTTCTTGTACCGCGCGAAGTGGCCGTCGGGATGGCAGAAATCGTTCTGCACGTCGACCACCACCAATGCGGTCGTCGCCGTGTCGACCAACTCGTCGAGGGTGTCACGAACCGAAACGCCGTTGATGCTCTTCATCAGCCCCTCTCAACGCCTTTTGGCGAACGGCAGCACGATGAGCGTGGCCGCCAATCTTGTACGGACAACCGTACGACCAAAAAGGCGGAGCCGTCAATGCAGATGACGAAGGGGAATGCTCATTTTGTCGGCGGGCGGTTGAGGCGCAGCTGATAGGTGAAGCGATCCTTCGGGTGATAGTTGAGCGTGACCTCGATCGGCTGGGTTCGGGAACTGCGATAGCGGCGGATGATCTGCAGGCCAGCGGCCTCCGGCTTGACCGCCAGCAGGGCTGCGATGTCGGCCGGGATATTCATGGCGGATATTTCCTGCTCCACCGATTGGAGYTCCTCGCCATGCCGGTCGATGATCATCTCGTAATAGGTGGCGGTCGCCGGCGTTTCGTTTGCGATCTCCGGGAAGCGGTCGTCGATATAGATTTCCGAATACGCAATCGGACGCTTATCTGCCCCGACGATCGATCGCAGGCCCCGCAACCTGATCCACCGGTCGCCCACCGCACAGCCGAGGAGCGGAATGTCCGCAGCCGTCGCGACCATGGGCTCGCGGTCGATGAGCCGAAGCACGGTCTCAGTGCCGTAATGCATCAACCCCGATACGGAATCGAGCGACATCAGATAGTTGCTCTGYGTTTCCACGGCAGTCACGCGCGTGCCGATGCCATGCGCCTTGCTGACGATGCCGAGCTCGCTCAATTGCCGAAGGGCCTCGCGTACGGTGGCTCGACTCACGTTGAAGCGCTCGCACAGGACGCTTTCCGGCGGCAGGAGATCGCCGACCGCATATGTGCCGCCCGCGATGTCGCGCATCAGGGAATCCGCGACACGCGCATACCGGGGCTGCTTCGATGGGCCGAGCATCACTGACAATGGCATCCCTCAAGAAGAATTTCGAATGCTGCCTTTAGGCTAATCGCTATATCAAATCAAATACAGGGGTCGATGACCTTCTTCCCCCGCTGCTTGCGCTCATTTGCCCGCCGGTGACACAGCGAAGCGTTTCTCGGTCGCGGTCCAGCTCTCGTAGTCGAAAAGCGACCAGAGCTGCCGGTGATCCACCATCCGGTCCTTCCACGCAGCGGTGGTGCCGTCGCGCGACAGGGCCGCCAGCATGTCGGCGCCTGCGCGGGCGATAGTGCGCGTCAGCGCGTTCGGATAGATGACGATGCTGAAGCCGTATTCTTCGAGATCGGCCGCAGGCGTAATCGGCGTGCGTCCACCCTCCACCATGTTGGCAAGGACCCGGCAGGGGACATCCTGGGCCACGCGCCTGAGCTCACTCTCGCTTTCAGGCGATTCGACGAAAAGAACGTCGGCGCCGGCTTCCGCATAGATACGCGCCCGCTCGATTGCCGCGTCGAGGCCGTGTTCGCTGCGCGCATCGGTTCTTGCGACGATGAGGAGGTCGCTGTCGATTCGCGCATCGGTCGCCGCCTTGATCCGCCCCACCATTTCGTCGATGGTGGCGAGCTGCCGGCCGGCTTCATGGCCGCATTTCTTGGGCCATGTCTGATCCTCGATCTGCACCGCGCTCACGCCTGCGCGCTCGAATTCGCGGACGGTCCGGATCACGTTCAAAGGCCCGCCATAGCCAGTATCCGCATCCGCGATGAGCGGGATCGACACCGAGTCGGCGATGCGCTTCACCCGGTCCAGGATTTCGCCGAACGACATGAGGCCGACATCGGGCGCGCCCAGCGCCGATATGGAGACACCGGAGCCGGTCACGTATAGCGCGCCGAACCCCGCTCTCTCGACGAGGCGCGCCGTCAGGCAATCGAACGCGCCCGGAGCAACGACGATCTTTCCGCTCTGGACAGCGCCGCGCAGAGCGGCGTTGCGCCCGGCCGCGACACGCAGGCCGAGCGGATAGGCGTTCCCGCTATCATTCATGTTCCTCGGCTCCTTCGTGGAATTTTCGCTTTAATTGATCGGTTGGAAGAAAGCGGCGCTCCAGGGCCAGCACGTCGTCCATGCCGATGAACCGTTGAAATTCCTTGAACTCGGCGATGCGGTCCTCATAGCCGACGATGCCGCCGGTTTCCTTGACCGTTGCGAGCACGCTTCGCATCGCATGCACGCTCGCCAGCAACACGGTCAGCGAGAGTGAGACGCGGGCGACGCCGGCTTCCTGCAATCGCTCGAATGTCAGCGCCCTCGAGGTCCGCCCGCCTTCGACGAGTGACACCCCGAGCGGCCCGTTCAGCCCGGCGCGAATGGCCTTGATCTGATCGAGCGTCTCGATGGCGTCCACATAGACCATGGTGGCGCCCGCCGCGAGATAGCTATTGCCACGGGCGATAACGCCCGGAATACCTTCCACGGCCAGCGCGTCCGTCCGGGCGTTGATGACGAAATCCGGATCGCTCAACGCATCGCGCGCCGCCCGGATCTTCAGGCTCATCTCTTCGGGAGAGACGAGTTCCTTGCCCGCCAGGTGACCGCACCGTTTGGGCGCGACTTGATCTTCCAGGTTGAAGCCTGCCGCGCCGACCCGCTCGAATGCGCGCGCGGCGTAATGGACGTTGACGGCATTGCCGAAGCCTGTGTCGGCGTCCGCCATCACGGGCACGCTCACCGCGTCCACCATCCGGCCCGTTCGCTCCACCATTTCTCCGAGGCCGATCAAACTGTAATCGGGAAGGCCGATGGTCGTCACGCTGATGCCGAGCCCGGTGCATTGCACGGCGTCGAAGCCCGCGCTCTCGACGATCTTGGCGCTGAGCGGATCGTAGGCGCCGGGCATGACCAGAAGCGTCTCCGCCTCGATCAGGTTCTTCAATCTGCTCGTCTTTCGCACCTTAATTCTCCTTGCCATCGATCCCGATGTCAGGCGGCCTTGTCGGATTCCACATTTTCGAGATTCACGGGAAAAAGATCCGGGAGGGAATCGCATTCCATCAGGTGGTATGCGGAGAAACGATAGGCCGCGCCCGCCGAAAGCTCCGGTGGCGTGAAGGGGAAGGCGATGTTGCCGCCCGTGGAAAGGCGACCGGCGAAACCGTGATGAAGCAGATATTGCTTGGTGACGCTGATGACCGATTTCGCCAGTTCGGCGGTGCCCGCGATACACTCCACCAGAAAGAAAACCTCGGCGGCGTCGCCTCTCGGTTTTGTCGGAAAAAGGCTGACGGCGTTCTCGCCATAGATGCGGAAGAATAGATCGTACGTCGCGTCTTGCGTCGGCGGAATGATTTCGCTGACGGTCTTGCGAACCTCGGTGACGATCTCGGCCGAATTGGCAATGACGCGGGGATCGCACGAGCCGGCGCAAAGGATCGCGCGTTCGCCCACCCATTCGGAGGCCTCGATCTTCACCGTGTGCTGGTCCGCGGGGTGCCAGGTGGCGCCGCAGACGCGCGTGCGGCGCTCGTCGATCGCCTCGAACCGAGCGTCACCGACATGAAGCATGCCCTCGGGTTCGTACACGGTGAGCGGGTCCGCCTGCTCGTAGAGCGAATGGGCCGCCACCGACAAGGGAGTCGCGGCCCGCGCAGGGTTCATGCTCTCGAGGGTAAAGCCGTCGTCATCCAGGGTGCCCAGCATCGCGTCGCGACCGCCGGGGATGCAGCAGATGGACGTGCATTCGATGATCTTTGCCATGTGGATCGAGGATGCGATGGGGTATCCCAGCATGATCGGGGCGGCGGCGAACACGGCGGTGTCGCAGGCGCGGCCGGTGACGATGACGTCCGGCTCCGTCGCCATGGCGCGAATGAAGGCCTCGACACCCATCTGGCCGACGATGTGACTGGCGCCGTCGACCGCCTCGGCCGTGAGGGGCGGCATCGTGGCGATGGGATGAGTGCGCCCGGCGGCGATCATGTCGCGCAGCCCGTCACGCGGGATGTCGGCCGGTATCCACGCCAGCCGAAATGAACGGCTGTGTTCGCGGGCGATGCTGCGGATCATCTCAAGCGTTTTTTCGAGATGCGGCAGGGCGCCGGCGGTCCCGGCGGTTCCGATGACGAGCGGCACGCCCGCGTCGAGCGCGCCGAGGAGCACGAGGGTGAGATCGCGGCGGGTGATCGAAGGCGCGGTCGCGAGATTGCCGGAGCCCAGATAATACGGCCCTACATCGATCGACCCCATGTCGCAGCCGATGATATGAGGATCGCGCAGAAGACCCGCCCGGAAAGCGGCTTCGGGAATGCCGTATCCGAGCTGACCGGACGCGGCCAGAACCCGCATCGGCTTGCCGGGTCCTAGGCCTGCGCTCAGCAGACGCGCCATCGCCGTCATAGTTCGATCTCCAGAAGGGGTTTGTGCTGTTGCGCGCCGTAGACGTCCGCGTCCCCGGGCGACCCGGCGATCACCGGCCGGTCGATAACCACCTTGATGGCGAGGGCAGATCGGAAAGGGACGACCGCGACGGTCGTCGGTTCGACGCCGTAGAGCGCGGCGATCCGGGACGCCGTCAGCGCTTCCGACTGCATCGCGATCTCGTAGGCATTGCTGTCCGCGAACATTAGATCGAGGGTTACCTGGAGCGGCCCGGCATTCTTGCTTCTCAGGACCTTGGCCAATTCCGTCAATTTCATCGCAAGCCCTCGGACGCCGTTGCGAGCACAATACCCATGTCTGGCTTAGTTGTACGGACATCCTTATATGAAAGGATATCGGGGTCAATTGTTTGCTGGCGCGACGGCGTCGATCTCGGCTGCCGACAGGCCCGCGGCGGCAAGGATTTCCCGCGTATGGACGCCGGGGGGCGCGATTTCGGTGGCTGTCGGCGGCGTCCAACTCTCCATGCGCAGAGGCATGGTGGGGATCGGGATCGTCGTGCCGTCCAGGAGGGTCGTGTCGACCAATTGGCCAGATTGGCGCAGGTGCGGGTCCTCGAAGAGGTCCTCGGGCCGCCCGACCGGTCCGAATGGCATGCGGGCCCGCTCGCAGGCGGCCAGAAGTTCGTCGCGGGTCATGGCGCGGAATATCGCCGCGACCTCCGCGTCGAGCTCCGCGCGATGAGCTCGACGTCCCGCGTTGGTGGCGAAGACCTCCCGCAGAGCAAGATCCTCGCGGCCGAATTCGGCGCAGAAACGCGCCCAAGTTTCATCAGTGGTGATCCCGACGAAGACGGGCCCACCCTCTCTGGTTTCGTAGATGCGATAGACGGCCCACGCGCTGTCGCGGACCGACATCGGTTGGACCGGCGTTCCCTGCAGCGCCGATTGCACCATGTGCTGGCCCATCAGATAGACTGCGCTCTCGTAAAGCGCGCCCTGCACCAGCTGGCCTTGGCCCGTCTTGTCGCGCTCCCGCAGCGCAGCGAGAATCGCGAAAGCGCCGGCCTGGCCGCCCATCACGTCGATCACGGACGCCCCGGCGCGAAGCGGCTGCCCCGGCGGCCCTGTCATGTAGGCCATCCCCGACATGACCTGCACCACCTCATCGAGTGCCACTCTGTTCTCATAAGGGCCTGCAAGGAAGCCCTTCAGCGCGCAGTAGATGATCCTAGGATGAAGCGGTTTGATGTCCGCATACCCAAGGCCCAGGCGTTCCATAGTACCGGGAGCGAAGTTTTCTATTAGCGCATCGCTCGTGCCGATGATCTTGAGGGCCGCATCCCGCCCTGCATTGCTCTTGAGATCCAGAAGCACGCTCTTTTTGTGACGATTGTAGAAGGAGAAATAGCCGGCGCCCGATCCTCCTAGATACCGGGTGCGGTCTCCGTTGGGCGGCGTTTCGATCCGAATGACTTCCGCCCCCAGTTCGGCAAACAGCATGCCCGCCGCCGGACCCATCACCGTGTGTGTGAACTCGACGATGCGGAGATCCGAGAACGGGCCCTTGAAACTCATCCGACGCCTCCACGACATGATTGAGCTCATACGGGGTAAAGATATACGGACAACCTGACAAGTAAAAACCACACAGGTGTCGCGATCCCAAGGCCCGGGGGCAATTCCGCAGGGTCGCGGTCGTCGCCCGTTTGTCGGCAGAGGAAAGTGGCCGAACGGCTTCATCGAATCCGGCATGCCCAATCAAAGGAAGGGGCATGCCGAAGATCAAACGCCTCTCGAAACCGAGTTCACGTCCAATCGGGATCGCAGGCGCCTTCCGGGCCTTCCGAGCTTTCAGGCCGAAAGCCGGATGTGGGCTTACGAGGTATAGGCAAACTGGGTTCGGCTAATCTTTCGCAAGGCCGATCGCTAAAGACGGTCGAGACCCCGAAGGCCCCTTTCCGCCGCATGACCGGAACGGGTCGTCCACCCGTGCCCCAACTCCGAACCGGAGGGCGCAAGCGCCTCAGCGGATCCCCGATACATGAGCATAGCGGTGCCTTAAACGTGTACTTCCGACCACGAGAGCAGCAATTCAAGATGGTCGCGTGTCCCCGCAACCAGTTCGGTTACGTGGGCCAGCTAACAGTGATGCGCGCCACGATATCATCAAAGTACCTTCAATCGCGTCGTTTAAACCCAGGCTGGGCGTACAACGTCCTTTCGCTCGCGCGCCTGGGACGGCCGGAGTGATCGCGCGCGGGTGGTGTGTAGTCGAGCGCCCAGCTCGCCGAGTCGACCTGATCATCATGGCGGCCATTCGGGAACGACAGCAACTCATCAAGCCAGACAGCGACCCTGATCGCCCATCTCGACGAGATCGCCAGAACGGTGGCCAAGGGCGCGCGTGCGGTCCTGCTGCTCCGCGCCGGATGGGACACCACTGGCAAGCTTGTCGTGCCCGCAAACATCTCCCGGATCTTCCTGCCCTCCCGCGCCCCGCAACTGAGCCGGTCGAAAATGTCCGGCAGTATCTGCCCGCGAACTGGCTATCCAACCGCGTCTTCGACGCCTACGACGACGACATCATCGACCCCGCCTGCGACGCATGGAACCGACTCGTCGCCGCAGCCCCGACCCTCACATCCATCGGAAGGCGAGAGTGGGCTACTGTGGGTCAATCGTGACGCCGTTGGTGTATCGACTGCCGATAAACCTAGTGCTTATCCTCTCCCGAACCCGGCAGGTCGTTTGAACCCGGCCGGCCGACGCACACTCTTTGGCCGCTCGCGGGGTGTTTGGGAAACATGCAAAGGATGCGTGCGGGCGGTCAGGTAGTGAAGCGCCTGGCTGGTCGAGTCTACCTGATCGTCATGCCGTCCGTTCGGGAAGGCGAGCAGTTCGTCGAGCCAGTTGGCGAGCCATGATGCATCCTGCGGCACATGAACCTGGCCGGCCTCGAAACGAGCGGACTGAGCCAGGAAGCGCGCTTCCTTGTCGAATCGAGGCCTCCGCAAGATCGCTCGCCACTCGCCGGACCGCCGCAGATCCTGCGTGATCGCCCGTCCGATGTCGGTGTCTTCGATAATCGTTTGATCGGCCTTCCAGGTCTGGGACAGGCGCACCACCTCACGCCGGAGCTCCGGCACCTCGAAGCGGCCCCTCACGAGGTCGAGAAGGTAGAAGTCAAGGCCCTTGGCGCCCCAGACGGTTCCGACAGAATAGTCGGAAGTCTCCGACAGGGTGGAGGCCGTGTCCCAGCTGGCGATCACCATGTCGAATGCAGGAGGCCGCTCGGCGTAGGTGCGCAGCCACTCGCGTTTGACGATGTTGCCCTCCGGCGGCACCGGTGCCTGCTGGTATTGGGCCGAGAAGGTCAGAGATCCTTGCGAGCGGCGCATCTGCTCCAGAATCTCGCGGGGCTCGCGGGCTGCATGCAGCACCTCACCAGGGCGCCGGAAGTAGACGTCCTCCGGATCCTCGCCGAGCCGATAGATCCGCTCCTCCGTCTCGATCGCCGGGATTGAGACCACTTCCCAGTCTCCTTTGGTGAGCACATGGCCGACCAGATCGTCCTGGTGGAGACGCTGCATGATGATGACGATGGCTCCGGTCCGTTTGTCGTTAAGGCGGGTGTAGAGGGTGTTGTCGAAGGCTTCGTTCACCCGCCGGCGCTCTTTCGCTGACAGAGCGTCCGTCGCCTTGATCGGGTCGTCGATGACGATGAGGTCCGCCCCGCGACCCAGGATCGAGCCGCTCATGCCGGCGGCAAAGCGATAGCCCTGCTGAGTCGTCGTCAGCTCCACATTGCGAGGACGCCGGGAAGCGAGCTGCATCTCCGGAAAAAGCTCCCGATACCAGGGGCTGTCGAGCACCGTGCGGGTATCGACCGACAGCTTGCGGGCAAGATCATCGGCATACGAGGTGCAGATGATACGCCGGGTCGGATCCTGGCCCATGAGCCAGGCGGTAAAGCCCACCGAGACGGTGATCGACTTCATCGAGCGGGGCGGGACGTTGATGATCAGCCGCCGCACCTCGCCGCGCGCCACCCGCGTCAGCTGCCAGCACAGATGGTCGATGTGCCAGTTGTGCTCGTAGGGCGTGCCGGGCTCGAGGGTGGCGAAGACCTTGCGGCTGAAGACCGACAGATCCTGCCGCAGGAAAGCACGCAGAAGGCGCGCAGGATCAGTCATGGTCCCGGTCCTCGCCAACTGCCATGCCGGGATCACCAGGAGGACGCGGCGGATCGGACCCGCAGCGCTTTCTTGCTGAGCCGAGAGCCTCCTCCAGAAGCACTCGATCTTCCTCGGGCAGCTCGGCACCCTGCTCGGGCTCATGATCCGCATAGCGCTCGAAGCGGTCGAGCAGACTATCCGTCGCCCGCCACTGCCCGCGCAGACCCTCCTGAGCCTGCCGCAACATCAAAGCCTGAATCAGCGGGATACGGCGGGTGCGCCCGCCTTCGGTGATCTCGATCTCGTTGTCCAGGACCTCGAATAATATTGTCTTGATGTTGCGGCTGCCCTTCTTGCGTCCGCCGGGATTACCGGATTGCCCCGGCTTGAACTGGGCGGAACGCGGCGGCTTGCCCCGGCCGACCTCATAGGCGGCCGGGGCGTTGGTGTTTTTCTTGCGGGTCATGACGAGCCACCTCATGCCGCCCGCGGCGAGCGCCGCCGGGCGCGAACGAGGGGTGCAGCCTCGACCGCAAAACCTGCTTCGCCGTCGCTCCGGGGATCCGCCGGCGCGTTTCGTCGCTCGGCCATCTCGGCGAAGGTGAGTCCCGTCTCAGCATGCCGGGCCGCCTTTCCCGACCATTGCTCCCAGCGCAGGACGCCAACATCGACGTAGTGGGGATCAAGCTCCACCGCAAAGCCACGCCGCCCGACCTTGGCACACGCGATGATGGTGGTACCGGACCCGGAGAAGGCGTCGAGCACAATGTCGTTGCGGCTTGTCACGTCCCGGATGGCATCGGCGATCATCCGCACGTTCTTCGGGGTCGGGTGCAGTTCGAGCTCCTTGCGCAGGCTGGCGGCGCCCGGGTAGTCCCAGACGTTAGTCCGGTTCCTCGAAAATCGCCCCAGCTGCACATTGTTCTGGCCGGGAGCGCGCGGATCCCGGAAGACAAAGACGAGTTCATGCTGGGACCGATAAAGCGAGCCCATCGCTCCGCAGCCCTTGTTCCAGATGCACAGGTTTTTGAGCGCCAGGCCGGCTGCCTGTCCGGCGGCCAGCATCTCGCCCATATGGCGCCAATCCATGAAGCAATACTGGTGCCCGCCGGGAATAAGAAAGGCCGAGCTTGCCTGCAGGAAGTCGCTCAGGAAGGGAGTGAAGTTCTCGCCCAACTCGCCCGCTCCCATGACGAACTCCTTATGTCGGCCCCGTTTGGCCACATGGCCCGAGATTTTGACGTCGTATGGGGAGTCGTGGATGCCCATGACGGCGCGCTCCCGACCAAGGAGCCTGGCGTAGGCATTGGTGTCCCGGGCGTCGCCGCAAATCAGACGATGCTCATCGAGAAGCCAGAGATCGCCGATGCGGGACACGGGAGGGTGGATGAGATCGATGTCCCGCGTAAGATCATCGGGCTCCTGATCTGCCCCCGCGGCCTGGCCCTCGATCACCTGATCGATCTCAGGGGAGGCAAAGCCCGTGATCGTGAGATCGAAGCTGAGGTCGAGAGTGAGGTCAATCTCCAGCAGTTCCTTGAACTCGAGCGCCAGCAGCTCCTGGTTCCAGCCCGAGGTCTCGGCGAGGCGGTTCAGGGCGATGCGCAGGGTGCGCTTCTGGACGTCGTCAAGATGAGCGAGGCGAACGACCGGAACGGAGGCGTAGCCGGCCTTCCGGGCGGCTACGAAAATGCCGTGCCCGCCGACGATCTCGCCCTCAGCGTCGACGAGGATTGGCTGGACGAAGCCGAAGGCGTGGATCGATGCGACAAGCTGCTCGATGTGCTCAGCCGTGTGAGTGCGCAGGGCGCGTTTGTAGGATTTGAGGCTCTCAACCGGGACATATTCAACGGCGAGCTTCAGGTCGTGGTAGAGGGCCTTCGCGCTTGGGCTGGCGGAAGGAACTGCGGCCACTGAGTTCAGCGCCGAGATAGGGTTAGCGGTTGGATCGCTCATGGCGATGTTCCTTCAGGACAATAGGGGGCAACCCCGCCGCCAAGAGCCTTTGGCAACGATCACCGCGAGATCAGACATCTCGAGAAATGACTTGACCCGACATGGGCCGAGGGCTGTCCGCGAATTGCTCCCGGAGGAAACTGCCGCTAGACAGATGGAGCTCTACAAGAGGTTTCGAAAAAACGCAAGTGTCTGATTCAAAAAGCTTTTCGTGACAAAGAGAGTGTCCGGGGCTTGCGGAACAGAGACAGGGAATGGGGATCCGCGTACCTGCGAGGGAATGCCTAGTTCCCTGCAGATTTCCCTTAGAGCAGTGAAAGGGCCAGGGGAGACCGGTTTGCAACGGCCTGCCTCCACCACCAAATTTCCCCTACCGAACTAACACTTTGGAAGAAGCCGCCTCCGGGCGGCTTTCTGTTTGGCGGCCGTATCCGCCGAGCAATTTTCCGGCCCTCGGGCACCTTTCGCCCTGTTAACGCGCGCCACGACCCCCGCCCACCCGCAAAATGGCATTTTTTTGTTGGAATGGCCGGTTTTTGGCGACCCATAAGGGCATTTTCCCCTGCCTCTGCCGAAGCGTAATTCTGATCCCTTCAGTTTTTGTTGCGTTCCTAGCGTTTCCTCAATCGTCAGACATTCAGGCAGCGAGGGTCACGGCCATGGCGACGAGAATTGGTGACAACCGGCGAAACACTCTGGTCGGGACGGCGAACAACGATTTCATCTCCGGGCTCGGCGGCAACGACTCGCTCTTCGGGCGCGGAGGAAACGACCGGCTTTTCGGCGGCTCGGGCAACGATCGCCTCGATGGCGGTTCGGGCGACGATCGTCTGGATGGCGGCTCGGGCAATGACCGCTTGTTCGGCGGCTCGGGCAACGATCGCCTCGACGGCGGTTCGGGCAACGATTTTCTGAGTGGCGGATCGGGAATCGACAGGCTGATCGGCGGCTCCGGCCATGATTCTCTCGATGGCGGCTCGGGCGACGACCGTCTCGAGGGCGGGACGGGCAACGACACGCTGTTGGGCGGCTCCGGCAACGACCGCCTGGATGGCGGCGAGGGAAATGATTCGTTGAACGGCGGCATCGGTGACGACACGCTCAGCGGCGGCGCGGGCAACGATACGCTGGACGGCGGTGACGGCGACGATGACCTGAGCGGCGGCGACGGCGACGATGTGCTCATCGGTGGTCTCGGGAACGACCTCATGGCGGGCGATGCCGGCAATGACAGTCTCGATGGCGGCGACGGTAACGATTCGCTCGATGGCGGCATCGGCAACGACACGCTGCTCGGCGGCGCGGGCGACGATCAACTGGTCGGAGGCGCGGGCGCCGACAGCCTCGTGGGTGGTGCCGGCGACGACACCTTCCAGCCGGGCGCGGATGCGCTCGCCGATGCGATGACCGGCGGCGATGGCCTGGACAGTGTCGATTATTCCGACGCGACCGCGGGGGTAACGGTCAACCTTCAGGCGGGGACATCGGGCGGCGCCGCGACCGGCGATACATACACGGGCATCGAGAGCGTCGTCGGGACCGACTTTGCCGACACGCTGATTCCCAGGGACGGCGGCACGGCCTCGGGAGGGGGCGGCAACGACACGCTGTTTGCCACAGGTCCGGCGGGAAGCACCGTGATCCTGGTGGGCGGGGCGGGAAACGACACACTTTCGGGCGCGTCGATCGGTCAGGAATTGATGCAGCTGGAGCTCGACAACGGTCCGGACACCTTCAACGCCATCTTCCGCACTACCGATGCCGACCGGTTGCTGATCGACAACGATGTCTTCCAGATCGGTCTCGGCGTCACGCCGAACGAGATCAGAAATCTCGCAGCCGGTCCGGCGGTCGCCAACATCGCGACAGCGCAGTTCATCTATGTGCAGAATACCAATCAGCTGTTCTTCGATGCGGACGGAACCGGTGCGTCTACCGGGCCGGTTCTTCTCGCGACGCTGCAATTCGAGGGCGCCAACTCGGTGCTGGCGAGCGACTTTTACGTGATCTGAAGTAGCGCCTGCGCAAAGGCGCAGAAGTGACGTGTGACGGGAGGCCGGTCAGGGCCGCGGCTCCCGTCAAAAATTAATCCGACCGGAGCCACATCGCGCGGGGTCTCATACCTTCTAGCGACATCGGGCGGATCGGATTCCGTGGCGGATGATTTCACGCCAGGCGCGGAACGCGAGGTCGACGTCATCGTCTTCAATGACGTTGTCTGCTCGGCGCAAACCTGCATGACCGCCGTGAACGAAACTTTCAGATCGCGAATGACGCCCATCTGACCCACGATGGCTCACGCCTGATCGCGACCTAGGGCAAAACCTGTATGCCGGCCGGGGACGGCGCCTGTGCGACAAATGCCGTGCCGGTCCTTTTCTCCACACGAGGCGTTGGGCTAAGGTCCGGCCGACAGGTTACGAAAGAGAGACAATGAAACAGGTTTCGTCGCACGGCCTCCAGATCGCCCCGGTTCTTTACGATTTCGTCGAGCGTGAGGCGCTCCCGGGCACCGGGATCTCCTCGGAGGCGTTCTGGAAGGGCCTGGCCGACCTTAATCGGGAGTTCGCCCCACGCAATCGCGATCTCCTCGCGGTCCGGGATGACCTGCAGCGGCGGATCGATGCGTTCCACGTGGCCCGTGCAGGCCAACCTGCCGATGCGGCAGGTTACGAGGCCTTCTTGCGCGAGATCGGCTATGTCCGGCCGGAACCGGCTCCGTTTTCCGTGTCGACGAACAACGTCGACGATGAAATTTCAAGCATTGCCGGTCCGCAACTGGTCGTGCCGACCTCGAACGCACGCTATGCCCTCAATGCCGCGAACGCGCGCTGGGGCAGCCTCTATGATGCTCTCTACGGCACGGATGCGATCCCGGAGGAGGGGGGCGCCGTCCGGTCCGGCGGCTACAACAAGCTGCGCGGCGAGCAGGTGGTGGCCCGGGCAAGGCAGTTCCTCGACCAGGCGGCGCCGCTGAGAGCGGGACATCATGGCGATGTGAAGTCCTATTCGGTCAAGGACGGCACCTTGAAAATTGCGCTGCAGAACGGCAGCGAAACCGCGCTGGCGAATCCGTCGCAATTCGTGGGCTTCAGCGGGGAGGCGGCGAACCCGACCGGCATTCTCTTGCGCCACAACGGACTTCACATCGAGATCAAGATCGATCGGCAAAACCCGATTGGCGCCGAGGATCCGGCCGGTGTTGCCGACCTCGTGATCGAGTCTGCGATCTCCACCATCATGGATCTGGAGGATAGCGTCGCAGCGGTCGATGCCGACGACAAGGTGCTTGTCTATCGCACCTGGCTCGGCCTGATGAAGGGCGACCTGTCCGAGACTTTCGAGAAAGGCGGCCGCACGGTGGAGCGGCGCCTCAACCCGGACCGGATCTATTCGGCGCCCGACGGGAAGGAGCTTTGGCTCAACGGCCGCAGCCTCATGCTGGTCCGCAATGTCGGGCACCACATGGACACCGACGCCGTGCTGGATGAGGCGGGAAGACCGGTTCCCGAGACGATCGTCGATGCGGCGATCACGTCGCTGATTGCCATGCACGACCTGAAATCGACCGGACCTCTTCGCAATTCTCGTGCGGGCTCGGTCTATATCGTGAAGCCGAAGATGCATGGGCCCGATGAGGTGGCGTTCGCCGACGATCTGTTCGCGGCCGTCGAGGACATGCTGGGATTGCGGCGGCATACGCTCAAGATGGGCATCATGGACGAGGAGCGGCGCACGACCGTTAATCTGCGTGCGTGCATCCATGCGGCCCGGGACCGAATCTTCTTCATCAATACCGGCTTCCTCGATCGTACGGGCGACGAGATCCATACCTCGATGGAAGCGGGTCCGATGGTGCGCAAGAACGACATGAAGGCCACGCCCTGGATCAAGGCTTACGAAGATTCGAACGTCGATGCGGGTCTCGCCTGCGGTCTTCCGGGTCACGCCCAGATCGGCAAGGGCATGTGGGCGGCGCCCGATCGCATGGCCGACATGATGACGCAAAAGGTCGGACATCCCATGGCGGGCGCGAACACCGCCTGGGTGCCGTCGCCCACCGCCGCGACGCTTCACGCGCTTCACTATCATCAGGTCGACGTGCCTGAGCGACAGAGCGAGTTGAAGAAGCGCGCGCCCGCGAAACTCGCCGATATCCTGACCATTCCGGTGTCGCAATCGAACTGGGCGCCGGAGGCGGTGCAGCAGGAACTCGACAACAATTGCCAGGGCATTCTCGGCTATGTGGTGCGGTGGATCGATCAGGGCGTCGGCTGCTCCAAGGTGCCCGACATTCACGATGTGGGCTTGATGGAAGATCGCGCGACGCTTCGTATCTCGAGCCAGCACGTCGCGAACTGGCTGCACCACCGCATCGTCTCGGACGAGCAGGTCGAGCGGACGCTCCGGCGCATGGCCGAAATCGTCGATCGGCAGAATGCGGGCGATCCGCTTTATCGCCCGATGGCTCCATCCTTCGACGGGCCGGCCTATCGCGCCGCGAGCGATCTCATCTTTAAGGGACGCGCGCAGCCGAATGGCTACACCGAATGGGTGCTGCACGAACGCCGGCGTGAAGCCAAGGGCGTTTCCGCCACCTGAAAACAGCCGGCCCCCATCGCGCTCTTGCGCGCGCCGATCGTCCAAAAAAATTCTCCCGGAGCACATCCATGACTCTCACCTCAAAAGCCGCCGTGATCACAGGCTCGACCAGCGGCATCGGCCTTGCCATTGCGCGGGCGCTTGCAAGCGACGGCGCATCTGTCGTCCTCAACGGCTTCGGCCCGGCGGACGACATCGAGAAGACCCGCTTGTCCATCGAGCGCGAATTCAACGTCAGAGCGATTTATTCGCCGGCCGACATGTCGAAACCCGATGAGATCGCCGCGATGATCAAGCTTGCCGAGGAGACGTTCGGCGCGGTCGATATCCTGGTGAACAACGCAGGCATCCAATTCGTGTCGCCCATCGAGGATTTTCCGGTCGAGAAATGGGATCAGATCATCGCCATCAACCTGTCGTCGGCGTTCCACACCATTCGTGCCGCCATTCCCGGCATGAAGGCCCGCGGATGGGGCCGCATCATCAACACGGCCTCGGCGCATTCCCTCGTGGCGTCGCCTTTCAAATCCGCCTATGTGGCGGCCAAGCACGGTATTGCGGGCTTGACGAAGACGACCGCTCTCGAGGTGGCGGCGCACGGAATTACCGTCAATTGCATCAGCCCCGGCTATGTCTGGACGCCGCTGGTCGAGAAGCAGATTCCCGACACCATGAAAGCCCGCGGCCTGACGAAAGAACAGGTTATCCAGGATGTGCTGCTCGAAGCGCAGCCCACCAAGCAATTCGTCACCGTCGAACAGGTCGCGGCGCTCGCGCTCTTCCTGTGCTCCGACGCGGCGAGCCAGATGACAGGCGCAAACCTGTCGATGGATGGCGGCTGGACGGCGAAGTGAGGCGCCGTCTCACCGGTCCGCAAACGAATCCGTTGCCTCGATGAGATGGTGCAGAATGCCCGGTTCCGTGAAGGCGTGGCCCGCATCCGGCACCATCACGAACCGCGCCTCCGGCCAGGCCTTGTGAAGCGCCCAGGCCGTCGCGGCCGGCGTCGCCACGTCGTAGCGGCCCTGAATGATGACGCCTGGAATTCTTGTAAGCCGCTGCGCATCGCGGATCAGTTGCCCTTCCTCGAAGAAGCCCTCGTTCACGAAGTAATGGTTTTCAATGCGCGCAAAGGCGAGGGCGTAGTGGGGGTCGCCAAATTGGGTCGAGTAATCCGGGTTATCGAGAAGTGTGATCGTCTCGCCTTCCCAAAGGCTCCACGCGGCGGCGGCTTCCTGCTGCACGGCCGGGTCCGCGTGGGTGAGGCGGCGGCAATAAGCGGCCATCAGATCGTGGCGTTCCGCCTCGGGGATGGGTTCGAGGAAGCGCTCCCATTTGTCCGGAAAGAGCCATGACGCGCCGTCCTGGTAATACCAGAGAAGTTCCGCGCGCCGCAGGGTGAAGATCCCCCGCAGGATCAGCTCACTGACGCGGTCGGGGTGTGTTTCCGCATAGGCAAGGGCAAGCGTGCTGCCCCACGATCCGCCGAAGACCATCCATTGCTCGACGCCGAGCATCGCGCGCAGCCGCTCGATATCGGCCACGAGATGCCAGGTCGTATTGGCCTGAAGACTGGCATGGGGCGTCGAACGTCCGCAGCCGCGCTGGTCGAAAAGCAGGATGCGATATTTTTCCGGGTCGAACAGCCGGCGCTGGGAAGGCGAACAGCCGCCGCCGGGTCCGCCGTGGAGAAAAACCACCGGCTTGCCGTTGGGATTGCCGCACAATTCCCAATAGACCCGGTGTCCGTCGCCCACCTCCAGCAGGCCGTGTTCGTAAGGCGAGATCTCCGGGTACAGACTGCGCATAGAACGCGCCTCCTTAGCTGGTTCGAATTTCGTTTCTACGTGCCGATGCGGCAGGCAGAGCCTGGCGTTCTCGGCCGTTGAGCCGGCTCAAGAATATCGTCGGAACGTCCTAATAACAGTGGCGTGTCGTGGGGGTGTCATGTAATTTTGCAACTGGGGAACACGGGTTGAACCCGGACCACATTTGGAGGATTGAGATGTTGACCAAGCGCGCCGGTTTAAAACTGGCTACGGCTTTCGCCGCCCTGATGGTTGCCGGATCGGCACAGGCGGCCGAGAAGCTTCGACTGCTGACCTGGGCGGATTATGCTCCGGCCGATATCGTTCAGCAATTCACGAAAGAGACGGGCGTCGAAGTCGAGATCACGCTCTCGAACAACGAGGAGATGATCTCCAAGCTGCGCGCCACGCAGGGCGCGGGCTTCGACCTCGTCCAGCCGAGCCAGGACCGGATCGCCGGTCCGCAGCAGGAATTCGGCATCTACAAGCCACTCGACCTGTCCAAGCTGAAGTCGGACCTGTTCATCGCCTCGATGCTCGAGGCCACCAAGAAGAACACGACATTGGGCGGCAAGGTCTATGGCGTGCCGCATATCTGGGGCACCGACGGACTCGTCGTGAACACGAAGGCTGCTCCCGCGGTCGCCGATTACAACGACCTTTGCGCTCCGGCCGTGGCGGGTAAAGCCAGCTTCCGCGCCAAGCGCCCGACGCTGATCGCTTTCGCGTTTGCCAACGGCATGGATCCGTTCGCCTCCTATGGCGACGCCAAGGCCTACGCGGCCATGATGGACAAGGTCGGCGCCAAGCTCGCCGAGTGCAAGAAGAACGTGAAGTTCTTCTGGGACGGCAAGGACCAGCTCCTGAACGCACTTCGCACCGGCGAAGTGGTGGCCGCCATGGCGTGGGACACGGGTGGCTGGAAGTTGAATTCGGAGAACCCGGAGATCAAGTTCATTGCGCCGAAATCCGGCGCGCTGGGATGGATCGACACCTTCGCGATTCCCGCCAAGGGCCGGAATGACGAGGCTGCCTATCAGTGGATCAACTTCAACATGCGGCCTGAGATCGCCGCGAAGGTCGCGGCTGCCGCGGGCAACTTCACGGCGTCGAACGGCGCCGACAAGTTGATGCAGGGCAAGCTGAAGGAGCAATTCGCCGAGAGCTTCCCGAAGGCGGCGATCGACAACATCAAGTGGTATCCGGCAGTGCCTGCCGGCATTGAAGAGATCGAGGGCAAGGTTCTCGACCGTCTGAAAGCCGGCTCGTAATCGCTACCGATTGATCATCATCCCCCGGTTCGCCGGGGGATGACTTTTTGTGTGTATCCACCCATGGCTTCATCAAGCGACCTCGATATCGTCAACGTGACGAAGCGGTTCGGCGCGCATTTCGCCGTCAACGACGTGACGTTCAGCGTCGCGCCCGGCGAATTCTTCTCCATCCTCGGACCGTCGGGATGTGGAAAGACCACGCTGATGCGCATGATCGCCGGGTTCGAGAACCCGACCTCGGGCGACATTAGAATACGCGACAAATCCATGGTCGGCGTTCCGGCCAATCGCCGTCCGGTCAACATGGTGTTTCAGAGTCTCGCGCTCTTTCCCATGATGAGTGTTGGCGAGAACGTCGCTTACGGCATGACATGTCGCGGGGTTGGACGCGCCGAGGCGGACGACCGCGCCACCCGCATGCTCGAGCGTGTGGGGCTGAAGGGCTTCGGCGATCGACAGGTCACGGCCTTGTCGGGCGGGCAGCGCCAGCGCGTGGCGATCGCCCGCTGTCTCGTTCTCGAGCCCACACTCGTGCTTCTCGACGAACCGCTGGGCGCGCTCGATCTGAAGCTGCGCGAGCACATGAAGATCGAGCTGAAGCAATTGCAGGGCACCTTCAACACGACGTTCGCCTACATCACGCATGACCAGTCCGAAGCCTTGGTGATGTCGGACCGGATCGCCGTGATGAACCAGGGCAGGTTCGAGCAGGTCGGCAGCCCCCGCGAGCTTTACCACAACCCGGGAACGCCTTTCGTTGCGAGTTTCGTCGGCGAGACGAATCGGTGGCAGGGGGCGGTCACGAGCGGCGGGGACGGCGCCATCGCGGTGCGGCTGCCATCCGGCATCTCGGTGCAGGGACAAGGGAAGGCGGGCGCCGGCGATGCCCTTTGCTTCGCGCGACCGGAAGCGATCGCGCTGGCGTCGGACGCCGCGGCCCTTGGCGCCCTTGCCAACCGCTTCGAGGGCAAGGTTTCGGCCGTGCTGTTCGACGGTGCGAATTCCAGCCTGCTCATCGATACGCGCGGTTTCGCCGAGCCTGTTCGCGCCGTGCTGCCGCAGGCGGGTGCGCCTGCGGGGATCAATGTGGGAGCGCCGGTCCACCTGGGCTGGACCGCCGACGCCATGAAGGTCTTTGCCGCATGAAAACGGCGCAGCGCCTGACCCTTTTCCTCATGATGGCGCCCGCCATCCTCTGGCTCGGCGTGCTGATCGTCCTGCCGCACGTGGAAATTCTCATCCTGTCGTTCAGCCAGAGGGTCGCGCCGCGGGTTTATGAATTCGGCTTCGGCAATTATCTCGAATTCTTCACCGAGCCGCTCTATTGGCGCACCTTCGCCCGTACGGCGATCATGTCCATCCTGGTCACGGCGATCACGCTCGTCCTCGCATTCCCCATCGCGCTTTATATCGCGCGGGTTGCGCAAGGCCGGCTGAAAGCGATGCTGCTGCTGTTGTGCCTGCTGCCGTTCTGGGTGTCCGAGCTCGTGCGGACGCTCGGCTGGATGATGCTCTTACGCGAAACCGGCATCATCTCCTATGTGCTACGCATGACCGGCCTTGCGGACCGGCCCGTGGAACTCCTCTACAACGACGGCGCCGTGATCCTCGGGCTCGTCTATGGGGGCCTGCTGTTCATGATCGTGCCGCTGGCGAATGCGCTCGAAAGCCTCGATCCCTCGGTGGTCGAGGCGGGCTACGATCTCGGGGGCTCCCGCTGGACCGTCATTCGCCGCATCGTGATCCCCCATGCGATGCCCGGCATCGTCGCGGGGTCGATCATCGTGTTCATGCTGACAGTCGGCAATTTCGCCACGCCGGTCTTGCTCGGCGGCAAGAACGGCCTGTGGTTCACCGAGCAGATCTACGCGCAGTTCATCACGCGCTTCAACTGGCCCCAGGGGGCGGCCTTCGGCATGCTCCTCCTCCTGCTTTCATCGGCTATCGTCTGGGCCGGCTTGCGCCTGACCGGCCAGGGTCTCGGCACCACATTGCGGCAGGCATGATCCCATGAACCGTCCCTCGCTCCTGTGGAAAGTCTACATCGCGGCGTTCTACATCTTCCTGTTTGCGCCGCTCGTGGTCGTTGCCGTGTTTGCCTTCAACGACAGCCCGTTTCCGTCACCGCCGTGGCGCGGTTTCACGCTCGAATGGTTTACCGGAACAGGCGCGGTCTTCGGCAGGCCGGGGGTGCTGAAGGATCCGATCTGGCTCACCACCATCGGCAATTCACTGAAGGTGGCTCTCCCTGTCGCGGTGTTGGCGGTCCTCCTCGGAACCGTCAATGCTTGGTTGTTGGAACGCGCACAGTTCCCCGGCAAGACACTCCTCGCCATGATGATGCTGTGGCCGCTGGTGATTCCGGGCGTCGTGCTCGGCATCTCCATCCTCGCGTTCTTTTCCCGCGTCGCCAATGGCCTCGAGGAATGGCTTCAGATGGATCTCGACCCCTTGCGCCCCGGCCTGTCCCTCGTGGTGCTCGGGCAATTGTCGTTCATCCTGACGATTTCGACGCTGATCATCGCGGCGCGGCTCCGCAAGTTCGACCGATCGCTCGAAGAGGCGGCCTTCGATCTCGGCGCCAGCCGGGCGCGTGTGCTCCGCACGATCACGCTGCCGTTTCTGCGTCCCGCGCTGGTGGGCGCTGGACTCGTGGCGCTGCTCATGTCGTTCGAGAATTTCAACACGACGCTGATGCTCGTCGGGTCCGACGCACCGCTGCCCATCACCATGTATGGCCAGATGCGAGAGGGCGCCACGCCCGCGATCAACGCCGTCAGCCTGCTGGTGATGCTCGCGGTCGGCGGGATCGCGAGCCTGTTCGCGCTGACGTCGAAGTCGCAGTAGGCGGCTGAGGCCTAATGGCCCCAGGTGCGTTCCAGAACGTTGATCCAGTTCTCATAGCAGAGCTTGCGCAGGGTCGCCTCGTCGTAGCCGTGCCGGCGCATCGCATCCACGAGGCGCGGGAGCCCGGCGACGTCGCCGATGTCCGCCGGAATGGTCGCGCCATCGAAATCCGACCCCAGCCCCACACGGTCGACGCCCACATGCTCGATCAGGTGATCCATGTGGCGGATCATCTCCTCGAGCGGCGTATGCTCGTTGCGCTGTCCGTCCGGGCGGATGAACGACGTGGCGAAGTTCACCCCGACCATGCCGTTGCTCTCGCGAATGGCGGCCAATTGCTTGTCGAGGAGATTGCGCGAATGCGCGCAGACCACGTGCGCGTTGGAATGGGTGGCGACAAGCGGCGCGTCCGAGATTTTTGCGACGTCCCAGAAGCCCTTCTCGTTCAGATGCGAGAGGTCGATCATGATCCGGCGCTGGTTGCAGGCGCGGATCAGCTCCCGGCCAAGATCCGTGAGACCCGGTCCCGTATCGGGTCCGGACGGATAGCGGAAGGGGACGCCGTGACCGAAGATGTTCGAGCGACTCCACACCGGGCCGACGGAGCGAAGCCCGCTGCCATAGAGCACGTCGAGCATGTAGAAATCCGGATCGATTCCCTCAGCGCCTTCGATGTGGAGGATGGTCGCCAGCGTGCCGTTCTCGATGCACGCGCGGATATCGGCCGCCGACGTGCAGACTTTCACCGCGCCCTTCGACGCGCGCTCAATGCGCAGCAGCAGGGCCGACATATGCACCGTCACCTGCTGGCTGGGTGAGAGTTCGAGTTCCGCAGGCAGCGGGATGTCATATTGCGGTTTGGCCATCATGTCGTCGATGTCGGGCCCCGTGCCTTGCGAGGACACGTAGACGGCGAAGAAGCCGCCCACGAACCCGCCCTTCTTCATGCGGGGCAAATCGAGGTGGCCGAGATTGTCGCCTTCCAGAAAGTCACGCTCCGGATGCGTCTTCCCGCGGATGAGCCGGAGAAGAACGTCGTTGTGACCATCGAAGACTGGCATCAGATCTGAGCGTGACATGTGTGCACCAAACGAAGGAACGGCAGGAAGATCGATCTAAAGAAGCGCCGGCTGGACGCCGTCGCGAGCGAAGCCCTGACTCGCCTGAATCAAAGCGCGCGTATATTCGTTCGCCGCCGCGCCCGAGCGCAAGGCCTTGGCGGTGGTTTCTTCGACCGCTTCGCCCTGGCGCATGACGAGAAGCCGGTCGCAGAGATGCGCCACGACGGCGAGGTCGTGACTGACCAGCACATAGGTGAGGCCGAGTTTCACGCGCAATTCGTCCAGCAGATTGAGAACCTCCGCCTGTACCGATGCGTCGAGCGCGGAGGTCGGCTCGTCGAGCAGAAGGATTTTCGGCCGCAGGATCAGCGCGCGCGCGATGGCGATGCGCTGGCGCTGGCCTCCGGAAAGCTGGTGCGGATAGCGAAAACGGAAGGACGGACCGAGTCCCACTTCGCGCAAGGCCTCGAGAATCCGCGCTTCGGCATTCTTTTTCTCGCCGTGGATGGCGAGGGGTTCGGACAGGGTGCGGTCCACGGTGTGGCGCGGGTGGAGCGATGCGTAGGGGTCCTGGAAGACCATTTGCACCTGGCGATAGAAGCCGATGTCGCGCGGGGAAGGCACGGCCTTCCCGTTGACCACGACACGGCCGGCGGAAATCGGCGCAAGGCCGCAGATGGCCCGCAAGACCGTCGACTTTCCTGAGCCGGATTCGCCCACAAGCCCGAACGAGGCGCCGGGCTCCACCTGAAAGCTGACGTCCTTGACGGCGTCGACGCGCATGCGCCCCGTGCCATAGACCACGGAGAGGTTCTGGATATCGAGCATCGGTTCCGTCACAGCGCCCATGCCGGATCGCGGTTGAGGGTGGGGAGCGGGCGCACGTCGCTGCTCAGTTTCGGCAGGCAGTTCATGAGTCCCTGCGTGTAGGGGTGCTTGGCTTCGCGAAGATGCTTCGCCTCAAGTTCCTCCACCACGTGGCCCGCATACATCACGAGCACGCGATCGCAAAAGGATGAGACGAGCTTCAGGTCGTGCGAGATGAAGATCAGGCCCATTCCGCGTTCGGCCACGAGCTCATCGAGGATGCGCAGAACTTCCATCTGCACGGTCACGTCGAGAGCGGAGGTCGGCTCGTCGGCGATCAGCATGTCGGGATCGGTGACCAGCATCATGGCGATCATCGCGCGCTGCCCCATGCCTCCCGAAACTTCGTGCGGATAGAGCCGGAAGACGCGCGCCGGGTCGCGCATCTTGACGGCCTCCAGCATCGCAAGTGTCTTGTCGCGTGCCTCGGCCCAACTCGCCTTGCGATGCGCCTGATAGGCCTCGATGATCTGTTCGCCGATGGTCATGACCGGGTTGAGCGAATATTTCGGGTCCTGCATCACCATCGAGATGCGCCCGCCGCGCAGGGCGCGCAATGTGCGCTTCGAGGCGGTCAGCAGGTCGATTCCGTCGAATGTCAGCCGCTTGGCGATGACCTCGCCGGGGGGAGGCGTGAGGCCCAGGATGGCGCGGCCGGTTTGCGACTTGCCGGAACCCGATTCACCCACGATGCCGAGACGTTCCCGGCCGAGATGGAACGACACCCCTCGCACCGCCTCGACGATGCCGGTGCGGAGGTGGAAGCGGACGCGGAGATCTTCGACTTCGAGCAGCTTCTGTGTCATCTTGCGGCCTTCGGGTCGAGAACGTCGCGCAAGCCGTCGCCGAGCAGGTTGAAGCCCAGGCTGACCACGAAGATGGCCGCGCCCGGCATCGCGGCGACCCACCATTGATCGATGAGGTAGTTGCGGCCCGTCGCCACCATCGCTCCCCATTCGGGCATCGGCGGCTGCGCGCCGAGGCCGAGGAAGCCGAGGCCGGCGGCGGTCAGGATGATGCCCGCCATGTCGAGGGTGACGCGCACGATGAGCGAGGAGAGACAGAGCGGCACCACGTGGCCGAGGATGATGCGTGGCGCCGATGCGCCTTGCAGTTTCACGGCGGCGATGAAGTCGCTGTTGCGGATCATGAGCGTCTCGGCGCGCGCGATGCGCGCGTAGGGGGGCCATGACGTGATCGCGATGGCGATGATGGCGTTGTCGATGCCCGGACCCAACGCGGCAACGAACGCGAGCGCCAGAATGAGACGCGGAAATGCGAGAAAGATGTCCGTGATGCGCATCAGCACGGTATCGACCCACCCGCCCAGATAGCCGGCGATCGTGCCCATGGCGAGGCCGATCGGCGTGGCGATGATGGCCACCAGCATGACCACCCAAAGGGTCGTGCGCGAGCCGTAGACGACGCGCGAAAAGATGTCGCGCGCCAGATCGTCCGTGCCGAACCAGTGAGCCGCGCTCGGCGGAAGAAGTCGCGCGGTGCGCAGATCGCCGCCAACGATAGGCGAGTAGGGCGCGATGAAGTCGGCGAAGATCGCCACCAGAACCAGCAGCAGGACCACGGCAAGACCGAGGACCGCCAGAGGGTTCTTCGAGAACGCACGCCAGCCGAGATAGAACCGGCCAAAACGTGCTTGCCAGCGCGATGCGGGTTCGGGAGACAACAGCCAGGCGCGGACGCCTGTCGGATGCTGCGCAAGTGCGGCGCCGGCCATCAGCGGGTCCTCGGATCGAGCAGGTTATAGAGAAGATCGGAGACGAGGTTCAGGATCACGAAGACAGTTCCGATGATGAGCGTTCCGCCGAGCACAGCGTTCATGTCCGCATTCTGCAGCGAGTTGGTGATGTACTGGCCGAGGCCCGGCCACGCGAAGACGGTCTCGGTCAATACCGAGCCTTCCAGCAGATTGGCGTAGGAGAGGGCGATGACCGTCACGAGGGGCACGGCGGCATTGCGCAGCGCGTGTCGCCAGATCACGCGCATCTCGGACAAACCCTTCACGCGCGCAGCGATCACATATTCCTGCGCCAGTTCGTTCAGCATGAAGGAACGCGTCATGCGGCTGATATAGGCGAGGGAGAAATATCCCAGCAGGCAGGCCGGAAGCGCGATATGCGAGAGCGCATTCCAGAACGCGTCCATCTGCCCCTGCATGAGGGTGTCGATGAGCACGATGTTGGTGACCGGCGTGTAGATATACGAATAGGTCACGTCGAGCCGGCCCGGTCCCTCGACCCATCCGAGCTTGGCGTAGAACAGCAGCAATCCCATCAGGCCGAGCCAGAAGATCGGCACCGAATAGCCCACGAGACCGAGAAGGCGGACAATCTGGTCGATCCAGCTCCCACGTCTCACCGCCGCCAGGACGCCGAGCGGGATGCCGAGGAGGGTGCCGATCAGCGTTCCGAGCGTCGCGAGTTCGAACGTTGCCGGAAACGTGTTCATGATGTCGGTCATCACCGGATTGGTGGTGAGCACCGAATTGCCGAAATCGCCGGTCACGGCCTTCTTGACGTAGATGACGAATTGCTCGACGAGCGGCCGATCGAGGCCGAGTTCCAGCCGGACCCGCTCATAGACCTGGGGTGGCGCGCGATCGCCCACAATGGCGAGGACAGGATCGATGGGCACGACCCTTCCGATGAAGAACGTGACGGCAACGAGACCGAGCAGGGTCGTTGCCAGCACGAGCGTGAACCTGACGACTCGCGTCAGCAAGAGGCGGAGGGCACCGAGATGCCCTCCGCCTCGTGTCATTGTCGATGAAGCCATTGAATAATTAGTTCTTCTTGGCTTGCATCACGCTGTTCATGTCGAACGACGGGCCGATGACCACGCCTTCGACGTTCTTGCGCGACGCGATCACTTCGATCTGTTGCAGGAACGTGACGAAGGGGCCGTCCGCGAGGACCGCTTCCTGCAGTTCCTTGTACATGGCTGCGCGCTTCTCGGCATCGGGCTCAAGAACGGCAGCGCGAGTCTTCGCGGTCAACGGTCCCGGATCCCATGCGTTGCGCCATGCCAGCGGCTTCGCCTTTGCGGTGTCCGAGTTGTCGTCGTTCGCCGCGAAGGTGTCCGCGTTGGAATTCGGATCCTGATAATCCGAACCCCAGTTGCCGATATAGATGTCGTGTTGGCGGGCGCGGTACTTCGTCAGGGTCTGCTTGCTGTCGCCCGGGATGATTTCGATCTTGATGCCCGCTTGCGCCATCGTCTGCTGGATCGCCTGCGCGATGCCGGTGATCTCCGGAGTCGAGCGGGTGTCCATGGTGACCGTGAAGCCGTCCTTCAGGCCGGCTTTGGCGAGCAGCTCTTTCGCCTTGGCGACGTCGAGCTTGTAGGGATTGTCATTGATGGCGCCGAGGAAGCCCTTGGGCAGGAAGGCCTGATGCACCTCGCCCTTGTTCTTCATGATCGTGTCGGCGATGGCCGAATAATCCACGAGCCACTTCATCGCCTGCCGGACTTCCGGCTTGGCGAGATTGGGGTTCTTCTGGTTCAGGCCGAGGTAGTAGACGGTGCCCTTCGGTCCGTTTTCAACCTTGATGTCGGGGTTCTTGGCGACTGCTTCGAGTTCCTGCGGGTTCAGGTTCCGGGCGATATCGACGTCGCCTTTCTCGAGGAGAAGGCGCTGCGTCGCGGTTTCCTTGATGTGCCGGTAGATTACCCGCGCGAGCGGAGTTTTCTTTTCGGAGTTCGGGTTCCGCTCCAGAACGACGACTTCGTTGGCCTTCCAGTCGCGGATCGCGAAGGCGCCGGAGCCGGCGTATTTCGTCTTGAGCCAGTTATAGCCCAGGTCGCCATCCTTCTCGTTCTGCATCACGAGCTTCTTGTCGACCACCGAGGCGACGGTGGACGTCATGCAATACAGGACGAAGGTCGGCGCGTAGGCCTTGTCGAGTTCCATGGTGAATTCGAGGGGGCCCGTCTGCTTGATCTTGTCCTTGACGTTGTCTTTCGTCAGGCCGAACTGGCCGATGATGAAGGCCGGGGATTTGTCGAGAAGGACAGCGCGCTGCAGCGAGAACACGGCGTCCTCTGCCGTCAGCGGATTGCCGGAGGCGAATTTCTTGTTCGGACGGATCTTGAACGTGAAGGTCTTGCCGTCCGGGGATACCGACCAGGATTCGGCCACCTCTCCGTGGATCTTCGAAACATCCTTCGGATCGTAATTGATCAGACGCTCATAGGTGTTGCCCGCGATTTCCGAGTTGCTGAACTCGAAGATCTCAGCCGGATCAAGGGACGTGATGTCGTCGATCTGCCAGGCCTGGACCAGGGTGTCGGGCGGGGTCGCGGCCTGAACGGCGGAGAACGATGTCGCCATGGTCACGACCATTGCTGCCGACATCAGAATTTTTGGCATGTGTTTCATTGACGGAGTCCCTCACGGCGCTCTCGGCGCCTTTTGTGCGGTGGTATAGATGCAAATCGGACACGCTCTGTCCAGTGTCCCAACTGGTTTTGAAGTGGTAAAGCTTCGGCACGGCTCCTAACGTTTAGGCATGCTTGCGCGCAGGGCATTTGCTCCCACCCTCCACCCGGGCGGGTTGGCCAGCGGCCCTCAAGTGTGGCAAAGGCAAGCCCAACAGATCCATCGGGTGAAACACAGTGTCGGAAAAAACCGCGAAGCCTTCTGCGAATACCATGT
>NZ_JBFUHH010000007.1:0-90712 GCF_056402495.1 Microvirga sp. P4_A5
CAGCAGGCCATAGGTGAGCTCCGGTGAGATCGGCAGGCGCGCGGAGAGATATTCCGGAAAACGGGTGTGATAGCTCGTGGTGAAGGGCCGCCCCTCAGTCAAACATACATGACGCGCGGCGAGGCCGATGGGCCCTTCGGTCGCGATGTGCAGATGGGTCGCATCGGCACGCTCGATCAAACGCCGCACATGCCGGGGCAGCGACGCCGACAGGCGAATTTCCGGATAGGTCGGCATCGGGAAGGAGCGAAAATGTTGCGGCGTCAGAAACATCACCTCGGCGCCGAATTGCGGCGCCAGCTCGGCCATGTATTCGAGAGACCGCACGACCCCGTTGACCTGCGGGCGCCACGCGTCCGTGGCAATGAGCACGCGCATTACGCGGCCACCGGTGCGTGGATTTCGCGCCGCCGTCTCGCTGCCGTGTCGGCCCACCGCACCATTTCGAGCGCGCCATCGTAATGTTCGACGATGGCGGTGCAGGATTCGACCCAGTCGCCCGTGTTGACATAGGCAATTCCGTCCAGATCGCGCATGGTCGCGTGGTGGATGTGACCGCACACGACCCCGTCCGCTTGATGGCGCTTCGCCTCGGCGGCGAGCAACTCCTCGAAACGTCCGATGTAATTGACGGCGTTCTTCACACGCAGCTTTGCCCAGGACGACAAGGACCAATAAGTGAGACCGAGCTTGCGCCGCACGATGTTCAGATGGGTGTTGACGAAAAGAGCCGCCGAATACGCGCCGTCACCGAGAAGCGCCAGCCACCGGGCATGGCGGACCACGAGATCGAACTGGTCACCGTGGATTACCAGATAAACCTTGCCGTCGGCCGCCTCGTGAAGCGCGAAATCCGCAAGCTCGATTCCGCCCAGATTCATCCCCAGGAAGTCACGCAGGAACTCGTCGTGGTTTCCGGCGATATAGACGACGCGCGCGCCCTTGCGGACCTTCCGCAACAGCTTTTGCACCACGTCGTTATGAGATTGCGGCCAGTACCAACCCGTTTTGAGGCGCCACCCATCGACGATGTCGCCCACCAGATAGATCGTGTCGGCGTCGTAATGCCTGAGGAATTCCAGGAGCTGCACCGCTTGGCAGCCTTTCGTGCCGAGGTGCAGGTCGGACAGAAAGAGAGTGCGGATGCGAATTGCCTGACTCATGAGACAGCCTCCGGTCTGAATGTGGTCAGGCAGAGCAGATTCGTGTCTCAGGGCTGTGACCGGGCCTTTGCAAATTTGTGACGCCGTCACATCGATTTCGACAAAATACGACATCGCCTCCCGGATTGGCCTTCACGTGGCGTCTGCCCCGTGGTTGTCTGCGGGTCCTCTCCCCCTACCGACTCAGAGTCCGTTGAACCCACTTCTCGGGATTTTCCTCAAAATACTGTCCGCTCTCGTCTTCACCGCCATGTCCGCCGTGTTGAAGACGCTGACGACGCGCTATCCGATCGGCGAGGTCGTCTTTTTCCGCTCGGCTTTCGCGCTGATCCCGCTTCTCGCGTGGCTCGCCTGGCAGCGCGCGCTCATCAACTCGGTGCGCACCCACAACATCGTCGGACACTTCAAACGCGGATTCATCGGCACGGCGGGGATGTATCTGGGATTTTCGGCGCTTTCGTTTCTGCCCCTCCCCGATGCCATCGCCATCGGCTACGCGTCTCCGCTCATCGTGGTGGTGCTCGCGGCGCTCGTGCTCAAGGAAAAGGTGCGCGCCTATCGCTGGACTGCCGTGGGCATCGGTTTTATCGGCGTCCTGATCATGCTCTCGCCCTATCTCTCGCCGGGGATGTTTGCCGGTGGTCTGACGTCGGGCCCGACGCTCGGCGCGGCGGCGGCGCTGGCCGGCGCCTGTTGCTCGGCCGGCGCCATGATCCAGGTCCGGCGACTGACCGCCACGGAGAAGACCGGCGCCATCGTGTTCTATTTCTTCATCCTCGCGTCGGGCCTGTCGCTCCTGACCCTGCCCTTCGGATGGCGCCTGCCGGACCGCCCCGACCTGCTCCTCTTCATCCTTGGCGGCACGTTCGGCGGGGTGGGGCAGATCCTGCTGACGGAGAGCTACCGTCACGCCGACACATCGATCATCGCTCCGTTCGAATACACGAGCATGATCTGGGCGCTTCTCATCGGATGGACGATGTTCGGGGACCTGCCGGCCCTGACGGTGATCGTCGGCGGCCTGATCGTCGCCGCCTCCGGGCTCCTGATCGTCTGGCGCGAGCGAAAGCTTGGCCTGCAGCGCGCCAAGGAACTGGCGGCTGCCTCGGCGAAATCCTCCGGATAGGCGCAATCCATGCCTTAGTCCGGTGCTTGACCCCGGCCCCTCCTTACCCCAAAACCTTTTTGTGGAACGATCGTTCGTTCTTTCAGGACACAGGACGGCTGGACATGGGCGTAGAAGGCAAAGAGCGGCACCGGGAACTGGACGCCGGCGCACAGGTCTTGTCCGGCCATATGGGCAAGACGATCCAGCGGCTGCGCAAGGCCTACAACCTTTCCCTGTCCGAACTCGCCGAGCAATCCGGCGTTGCAAAATCGATCATCAGCCAGATCGAGCGCAACGAGACCAACCCGACGCTGGCAACGATCTGGCGCCTGTCCCAGGCGCTTGACGTCTCGATCGAGCGGGTCCTGGCCTCGAGCGACGAGGAGCCCTTTATCGAGAAATCCTCCCGCGCCGATACGCCGAACCTCTTGTCGGAAGACGGCAAGGTGCGCCTTGCCATCATCGGCTGGATCAAGACCATCGAATGGTTGCAATGGTACGACGTGCAGGCCGAGCCGGGCGGCGTCCTCGATTCCGATCCGCACCAGCGCGGCTCGGTGGAATGCCTCTCCGTGCTCGACGGCGAGTTCGAGGTCGAGGTCGGCGACGTGGTGCAGCGGGCGAAAGCCGGCGAAACCCTGCGCTATCGCTGCGACCGCCGCCATACGGTCAGGTGCGTGGGCCCGGGTCCCGGACGCGCAACGATGGTCTGCATTCTCAAAGCCGCCGTGATGGACTGATCCGTCCGTCGGAAGCTGTCAGGGCTTCTTGTAGGCGTCCAGTGGCGGCAGCGACAGGATGTACTCGGCCATGGCGGCGCGATCCGCCTCCGACAGCTGAGCGGTGTTGCGAACCACATCCGCCATCGGTCCGCCCACGGTGTCGAAATTCGGCGTGTCGCCGGTCTTCAGGAGCGTCACGACTTCCTCCTTCGTCCAGCCGCCGATGCCCGACGGGCTCGGGGTGATGTTGGGAACGACACCCTTCCCTTCCGGGTGGGGGCCGCCCGCGAAACGGCGATCCGGGATGATGGCGCCGGCGAAATTACGCTCGCTGTGGCACTCCGCGCAATGACCCGGTCCATTCACCAGATATGCGCCGCGATTCCAGCTCGCCGATTTCGAGGGATCCGGCATGAAGAGCTTGCCGTCGAGGAACGCCAGATCCCAGAGGCCGATGCCGCGACGAACCGTGAAAGGAAACTTCAGTTCGTGATCGCGCACGCGCCCTTCGACCGGCGGCAGCGTCATGATGAACGCGTGGAGATCGGTGAGATCCGCCGGCGACATGCGCTGGTAGGATGCATACGGAAAGGCCGGGTAGAGATGGGTTTCGCCGGGCCCGATCCCCTCGCGCATGGCGCGAACGAAATCCTTCACGCGCCATGCTCCGATTCCATCCTGCTTATGGGGTGAAATGTTGGGGACGTGAAACGTCCCGAAGGGGGTGGCGAGCGCGAGACCGCCGCCGAGTTTCAGCTTGTCGCTTTGCCCGGGAACCGCATGGCAGGATGCGCAGCCGCCAGCGTAGAACAAGGTCTTGCCGTTGTCGGAGTTGCCAGCGCGACTGGGAAAGCCCTCAGGAACCCGCACAGTCTCAGAGTCGCTGCGAATCCAGCGATAGACAGTGGGAGACGTCAATGCGTAAAAGCCCGCCGCGCCAAGCAGCAGCAGGCCGACGAGCGAAAGCAGCGCTTTACGCATTCCCGCACCCCTCAATGTGATGACGGGCGGCGCAATGCCGCCCGCGATTCAACGCCCCGCCGATCAGCTCTTGCGGTAGGTCTTGTGGCATGTCCCGCAATTCTGCAGGACATTCGGCACCTGAGCTTTGAAGGAGGCCTCGTCCGTGACACTGGCCAGAGCCTTCTGCGAGGCCGAATCGAGGGAGGCAAAAAGCTTCTCGAACTCGGCCTTGTTCTCCCACACTGTCGGCAGCGCCTCGGTTTTTGCCGCAGTCTTGGTGCTTTCCGGAAATAGCGGCGGCAATTTCTTCGCAGTCTCCGACACCGTCTTCAGGGCGGCCTGCGCCTGCGCCAGATCGAACGGTGTCTGACCCCGCAGCATCCCGGCAATCGTTTTCGATTGCGCGCCGAACTGCTTCATCAAATCCTGCCGCTGCTCGACGACGTTGCTCTGGGCAATGGCCGCGGTCAGGCCAAGCGTCATCAAGCCGATGACGATAATCGCACGCTTCATGTAATCCCCCTGTCCGCGGCAGGCTCGAATGCCTGCCTTGCAATGCGGATGGTCCAAGTAAGGCACATATTCCGCAGGTTTCGCAGCCCGGCCGGAAACAAATATCCGTGAGCCACAGTGAAATTCGCGGTCGATTACTCGATCGGCTCGCCGGCCTCGGCCCAATCCTTGAATCCGCCCTTGTAATGTTCCCGCAGATCCACGCCCGCCGCCTGCGCAAGCTCCGCCGCCCGCACTGACCGGACACCGGAGCGGCAGGACAGGACGACGCGCTTGCCGGTGGGAATCGAGCCGGGCTCGAACGCCGACAGGGGATACGAGACGGCGCCGGGAATATGCCCCTCGGCGAATTCGTGGGGCTCGCGCACATCCACGATGAGCATCGAACCGTCGCTCAAACCCCGCTTGATGGCGTCGCGGTCGAGATCGACGAGGTTCGGTTTACTGGCGGTCATGACTGATTCCTCCGTGCGGTGGCTCTCGGATGTAGAGCGCCGCGCGGAGGACGGCAATCGTCGGATCAGGCGCTTGGCGGGATGCGCAGGACCCAGCCCGGCTGGATCATGTCGGGATTTTTGACGGGAGGTGAGTTGGCCTTGACGATTTCCGTATATTTGGCGCCCTGTCCCTTGCCGTAATGCTTCTCCGCGATCGCCCAGAGCGTGTCGCCCTTCACGACGGTGTACATCACCGATTCCGACGCGGGCTTCTGGATCTTGAGGCCGGTGGTATCCACCTCGGCGACGCCGTACGTGTTTCCGAGAGCCAGAATGATCTTCTCGGCCTCTTCCTGCGTGACGGCGTCTCCCGACAGCTTGACCTTGTCGCCGGTGACTTCGATGCCCAGTTTGTCGGCGTTGAAGCCGTGACCCTTGACCTCTTCCTTCAGCTTGTCCGCTGTGGCCGCCTGTGCGCTGCCGCCGAAAATCTTGGCGCCCGCTTCCTTGATGAAACTGAACAGACCCATGGAAAATCTCCCCTCTCAGCTTAGCCGTTGCGGCCAAGCTGAGAGCAAGACTCCTTGAACCGCCCTCGGGTTCCGTTCAGGCAAGCGATGACCGGGCGTCGGCAAGGGAAGGCAGGCGGTCTTTCAGGCGCAGCAAGGCTATGCGGGCGATCTGCTCGAGTGCGGTCCGGAATTCGGTATCCTGGTCGTGATCCAGCCGTTCCTCGAAAGCCTTCAGGATCTCCTCCTTGGAGCCACCCTTCACGGCCATGATGAAGGGAAAGCCGAACTTCTGCCGGTAGGCGTCGTTGAGCGCGAGAAACCCATTGCGTTCCGATTCCGTCAACGCGTCGAGCCCGGCGGAGGATTGTTCGCCCCTTGAATCCTCGGTCAACTCGGCGAGTTTCAGCCGCCCGGCGAGATCCGGATGCGCGTTGATGAGGGCGAGCTTCTCGTCCCGGCCCGCATTCTCGAGGACCGCCAGCAGGGCTGCGTGCAGGCCTTCCGCCGTGTTCTGCGCCGGCGACAAACCGCCCTCATGGGCCTTCGCGGCGATCCACGGCGAATGCTCGAAGATGTCGCCGTAAAGCGCGACGAAGACAGCCCGGCTCAGCGTGCTCGGCTGCAATTCGCGCGGGCGGTGATGGGTGAGCCAATGGCGCGCGATATCGATGCGCCGCGCCACCCAGACCCGCTCGTGGGAGCCGATGTAGTCGAGGAACCTTGCCAGCGCGGCGGCGCGACCCGGGCGTCCGACAAGCCGGCAATGCAGGCCCACCGACATCATCTTCGGAGCGGTCTCCCCTTCGGCGTAGAGCGTATCGAACGTGTCTTTCAGATAGGCATAGAACTGGTCGCCCGAATTGAAGCCCTGGGGCGTCCCGAAGCGCATGTCGTTGGCATCGAGGGAATAGGGCACCACAAGCTGCGTGCCCTCCCAATAGGGGAGCTCGTCCGCATACGAATCCGCCGTGTAGAGAAAACCGCCCTCCTCCGCCACCAACGCATTGGTGTGCCCGGATGTCCGCCCGGTATACCAGCCGGTCGGACGCTCGCCCGTGACCGCCTCGTGGATCCGGATCGCCTCGTTGAGATGCGCGCGCTCCTCGGCGACTCCGAAATCCTTGTAGTCGATCCATTTCAGGCCATGGCTGGCGATCTCCCATCCGGCCTCCTTCATGGCCGTCACGGCGTCCGGGTTGCGCTGAAGGGCGGTGGCGACACCGAAGACCGTCACCGGCAGGTTGCGCTCGGTGAACATCCGCCAGAGCCGCCAGAACCCCACGCGCGAACCGTATTCGTAGATCGATTCCATGCTCATGTGGCGCTGGCCCGGCCACGGGGCGGCACCCACCATCTCGGACAGGAACGCCTCGGAGGCCCGGTCCCCGTGCAGGATGTTGTTCTCACCCCCCTCTTCATAATTCACCACCAGCTGGACGCAGATCCGGGCGTCGCCGGGCCAGCGGGGATGAGGAGGATTGCGGCCGTAGCCGATGAGGTCGCGCGGATAGGATGTCTCGCTCATGGGTCAGCTGCCCCGATAGGTGGAATAGCTCCACGGCGTCACGAGGAGCGGCACATGGTAATGCCCATCGGGCTCGGCGATCGAGAACCGGACCGGCACGAGATCGAGGAAGGACGGTTCGGCCGCGGCCTCGGTGCTGCGGAAGTAGGGTCCCACGTGAAAGACCAGCTCGTAGGTGCCCGTATGAAAGGTGTCGCCGCTCAGCAGCGGCGCATCGGTGCGTCCGTCGGCATTGGTGCGGGCCGTCGTGACCCGGCGCCGCGTCTTGCCCTCGATGGCGAAGAGTTCGATTTCGACCCCGCTCGCCGGGCGGCCCAGCACATTGTCGAGGACGTGGGTTGATAGCCGGCCCATGGATGCTCCTTGGGAACGCCAATATCGGCGTCCGTGGCCATTCTACCGGAATGGCTTCCTGTTGAAAAAGCCCGAAAGCGGACCTTTCGCAAATGCTCGGGCCGCCTTAGGCTGCCGGCCCCTGCCCGCGTCAAGTGATTGCATGATCGACCCGCAAATTTCCGAATGGATCAGCCAGCTCTTACGCTGGGTTCATGTGATTACCGCGATTGCGTGGATCGGCTCCTCCTTCTATTTCATCCACCTCGATCTCAGCCTGAAGAAACGCGATGGACTGCCGACCGGCGTCGGCGGCGAGGCCTGGCAGGTCCATGGCGGCGGCTTCTACAACATGCGCAAATATCTGATCGCGCCTCCGGAACTGCCCAAGGACCTGACCTGGTTCAAGTGGGAGAGCTACAGTACCTGGATCACGGGCTTCTTCCTGCTGGTCTGGGTCTATTATCTCCGGGCCGATCTCTACACGATCGACCCCGCCATTCGCGTTCTCGCCCCTTGGCAGGCCGGCACCCTCGGGGTCGGCGCGCTGGTTTTGAGCTGGCTCGTCTATGAGGGGCTGTGCCGCTCGCCCGTCGGCCGGAACCCGGTTCTCCTCGGCGGCGTGCTGTTCGTCTATATTCTCGCCGCCGCCTATGCGTTCACGCATCTGTTCAGCGGGCGCGCGGCGTTTCTGCACACGGGGGCGATGATCGCCACATGGATGTCGGCAAGCGTCTTCTTCGTCATCATCCCCAATCAGAAAAAGGTCGTGGCGACGCTGCTGGCTGGAGGGATTCCCGATCCCGCCCTGGGCCTTCAGGCCAAGCAGCGCTCGACGCACAACAACTACCTGACGCTGCCTGTCATCTTCCTGATGCTGTCGAACCATTATCCGCTGGCGTGGTCGTCCCGTTATGCGGTCGGCATCATCGCCATGATCCTGATCGCCGGCGCGCTCATCCGCCATTTCTTCAACGCGCAGCACGCAGGGAAGAAAACACCCTGGTGGACATGGCTCGTGGCGGGCTATTGCGTGGCTGTCGCCATATGGCTGTCGATCATCGGCAAGCCCGGCTACGTCAACCAGGCCGAGGTACAAACCGGCGCAACCCCCGCATCCGTCGCGTCCTCCTTCGACGACGCGGTTCTGGTGATCCAGTCACGCTGTTCCATGTGCCACGCCGCGGAACCGTCCTGGGATGGGATCCCGGGTGCGCCCAAAGGCGTGTATCTGGACACCCCAGAAGCGATTGCACGGCAGGCGGAGATCATCCGGGTCCAAAGCGTGTTGACCCATGCGATGCCGCCCAACAACATCACCGAAATGACGGTGGATGAGCGCAAGGCCGTGGCCACATGGCTGGCGCAAAAGGACGCTATCCTGCGCTGAAGGCGCCGGCGATCGACAACGAAACAAACCACCAAAGGAGACAGGCGTGTCGGAACTCACCCTGGAAGTCGCTCAGACCATTGCTACCGCCGCGCTGAAGACCGCTCGCGAGAAGTCGTTCAAGCCGCTCTCGGTCGTGGTCTATGACCAGCGCGGCGCCATCAAGGCGCTCATGTCGGAAGATGGCACCAGCCTGAAACGGGCGGAGATCGCCATGGGCAAAGCCTATGGGGCGCTGGCCATGGGAGTGGGATCCCGCGCGCTCCACAAGATGGCGACGGACCGCCCGTATTTCGTCGCCGCCGCCACCCACGCGGTGGGCGGGCAACTGGTCCCCGTTCCCGGCGGCGTGCTGATCAAGGACGGTCAGGGCAAGATTCTGGGTGCCGTCGGAATTTCGGGCGACACGTCCGACAACGACGAGATCGCGGCGGCTGCCGGTATTGGGGCAGCAGGACTGACCTTTGATGCCGGCGCATAGGCCGGCACCGGAGGTCAAAACGTTGTTTTATAAGGGTTTTTAATACCCCTAGACAGAGGCCCCGGTTTGCTCAACAAATGAGATAAGGTCACCGAAAAGCGGTGACCGACATTTATCGGAACGATCAAGAACACGCCAAAGAGAAGGGAACGCGTCACATGTCATGGTTCAAACGCATGGCTCTCGCGACCGTCGCCACCGCCGCCCTCATGGGAACGGCGTCTGCCGAAGTGGTCTATAACCGGGCCAATTCCGGCGAGCCCGAAACGCTCGACACGCACAAGACCTCCACCGTCCAGGAAGCCCATATCCTGCGCGACATGCTCGAAGGTCTCGTGACCTACAATGCGAAGGGCGAGGCCGTCCCCGGCCAAGCCGAGAAGTGGGAAATCAGCGACGACGGCAAGACCTATCGCTTCACCCTCCGCGACGGCGTCAAATGGTCGAACGGAGACCCGGTGAAGGCCTCCGACTTCGTCTATTCATACCGCCGCATCATGGATCCGGCGACGGGCGCGAAATACGCCAACATCCTGTACCCCATCGCGGGCTCGGAAAAGGCCAACAAGGGCCAGGGCAAGATCGAGGATATCGGCGTCAAGGCGATCGACGACAAGACCCTCGAAATCCGCCTCGAACAGGCGACCCCCTACTTCCTCGAACTCCTGACCCACCAGACCAGCCTTCCCGTGCATCAGGCCTCGGTCGAGAAGTTCGGCAAGGATTTCGTCAAGCCCGGCAACATGGTGACGAACGGCGCCTACAAGCTCGCCGAATTCGTTCCGAACTCGCACATCAAGCTCGTCAAGAACGAGAATTATTACGGTGCCAAGGACGTCAAGATCGACACCGTGAACTACTTCCCCAACTCGGATTTCTCCGCGATGGTGCGGCGCTACGAGGCGGGCGAGCTCGACACCACGGACGATCTGCCCGCCGACCAGATGAAATCCCTGAAGGAACGCTTCAAGGATCAGGTCAAGCTCGGGCCGTGGCTCGGCACCTGGTATCTCGTGGTCAACTCGTCGAAGGCCCCGTTCAACGATGTGCGCGTGCGTCAGGCACTCGCGACCGGGCTTGATCGCGAATTCATCGCCGAGCAGATCTGGGGCCAGACGATGCAGCCCGGCTATTCCTTCATGCCGCCCGGCGTCGGCAATGCGGGCGAGCCGGCCTACATGGACAGCAAGGACCTCTCGCCGATCGATCGCGAAGACAAGGCGAAGGCGATGCTGAAGGAAGCAGGCTTCGGCCCCGGCAAGCCGCTGAAGGTCGAGATCCGCTACAACACCACCGACAACAACCGCAACACGGTGATCGCGGTGGCGGAACAATGGAAGCAGCTCGGCGTCGAGACGACCTTCGTCAACACCGACGGCAAGACGCACTTCGCGCATCTGCGGGATGGCGGCGATTTCGACATCGCGCGCTATGGATGGATTGCCGATTTCTCGGATCCGGAGGGGTTCCTGTTCCTGCTCAGGAGCGACAATAAGGGATTCAATTACGGCAAGTACAACAACCCGGAATTCGACGGTCTGCTGAAACAGGCCTCGACGGAGCTCGATCTCAAGAAGCGCGCCGAGATCATGCACAAGGCCGAGGCGATCCTGATGAAGGACATGCCGTGGATCCCCGTGATGTACTACGGCAAGAGCCACCTGATCTCGCCGAAGATCCAGGGCTTCTTGCAGAACACCCGTGGCGTCTATCCGACGCGGTTCTTGTCGAAGACCCAGTAAGCACTGGCAATCGGGGGCGGCCGGCAGACCCGGACCGCCCCCAATTTTTTAACTTTGACACAGCAGGAGGAGCCTCGTGCTCTCCTTCATCATCCGCCGGTTCATGTCGGCCATCCCGACGCTGCTGATCATCGTCACGATCTCGTTCTTCCTGATCCGCCTCGCGCCCGGCGGACCTTTCGACCTCGAACGCCCGCTCGAGGCCAAGGTGATGGAAAACCTCAACCGCATCTACCAGCTCGACAAGCCGCTGATCCAGCAATACTGGCTCTATCTGACATCCGTCGCGCAGGGTGATTTCGGTCCGTCGTTCTTCCTGCGCGATTTCTCGGTTGCCGAGTTGTTTGCGCGCGGCCTGCCAGTGTCGATGACGCTCGGCGCGCTCGCCCTGTCTTTTGCGATCATCATCGGGGGCACGCTCGGCTCCATCGCCGCCATGCGACAGAACAGCGGCGTCGACTATCTCGTGACAGGGCTTGGCGCGCTCGGGCTGACCATCCCGAATTTCGTCGTGGCCCCCGTCTTTCAGATCGTCTTCGGTCTAACGCTCGCGTGGCTGCCCGTCGGCGGCTGGGCCAACGGCTCGGTGCGAAACCTGATTCTGCCTGTCACGGTGCTGGCGCTGCCGCAGATCGCCGTGATCTCGCGCATGACCCGCGCGGCGATGATCGAGAACCTGCGCTCGAACCATATCCGGACGCTGCGCTCGCTCGGCCTGCCGCTGCATGTGATCGTCCAACACGCCTTGCGCGGCGCGGCCCTGCCGGTGGTCTCCTATCTCGGTCCGGCGGCCGCCGCGCTTCTCACCGGCTCGGTCGTGGTCGAGACGATCTTCGGCCTGCCGGGAATCGGCCGCTATTTCGTCGAAGGGGCGCTCAATCGCGACTACACCCTCGTCATGGGCACCGTCGTGGTCATCGCCGTGTTCGTGCTTCTCTTCAACCTCGTGGTCGATATCCTCTATGCGCTCATCGATCCGCGCATTCGTTACGATTGAGATGTGCCATGGCTGAAGGCGCCGTCATCCCCACCGAACTCATCACCGGCCCCGTCGTCGGCCGTTCTCTCTGGGCGGAAGCCCGCGTGCGCCTGGTGCGGAACAGGGCCGCCCTCATCAGCATCGTGGTGCTCGGCATCGTCGCCCTCGCCTGCATCTTCGGACCATTCGTGACCGGGCATCCGTTCGATCGCGTGTATCCCGACTATGTGCGGGCGCCTGCGAGCCTGTCCGCCTACCCGACCGCCCAACAGGTCGAGCCCGCCATCGAACGCATCGGCGCGCGCATCCGCGCAAAGGCCGAAAATCTGCAGATCGGCTACGATTCGATCCGCATGAATCTCGTGAGCCCGCGGCCCATCGACGAGCGGTTGCTCGCCTATTTCGAACGCTCCGACCTGTTTGGAACAGCGAAAGTGGCGGAGCGTCTCGACGAGGGCCGGACGCTGGTGGTCGATGTGCCGGTCAAGCGCACCTATTTCCTGTTCGGCACCGATGCGAACGGGCGCGACCTCCTCACGCGCACCATGAAGGCGGGCCAGATCTCGCTGGCCATCGGCCTGCTTGCCACCTTCGTGTCGATCCTCATCGGCGTCGTCTACGGTGCGACCTCCGGCTATCTCGGCGGTCGTGTCGACCTGATCATGATGCGCATCGTGGACGTGCTGTATTCGCTGCCGTTCATCTTCTTCGTCATCATGCTGGTGGTGTTCTTCGGGCGTAATTTCATCCTCATGTTCATCGCCGTCGGCGCGGTCGAATGGCTCGACATGGCGCGCATCGTGCGCGGCCAGACCCTGTCGATCAAACGACAGGAATACGTCCAGGCCGCCGAAGCGCTCGGGGTCGAAACCCGCGGCATCATCCGGCGTCACGTGATCCCCAACACCCTCGGACCCGTCGTGGTCTACATGACGTTGCTGGTGCCGAAGGTGATCCTGCTGGAAAGCTTCCTGTCCTTCCTCGGTCTGGGCGTCCAGGAGCCTGCGACAAGCCTCGGCGTGCTGATTTCCGAGGGCGCCAAGAATATCCAGGGCGCCACGTGGATGCTGCTCTATCCCTCATTGACGCTCGTCACCATCCTGTTCTGTCTCAACTTCATCGGCGACGGGCTGCGGGACGCTCTCGATCCGAAGGATCGCTGACATGGCCGAACCCGTTCTGACGGTCCGCAATCTCAACGTCCGGTTCCGCACCGGCGACGGCATCCTGCATGCGGTCAAGGGCATCGACATCGATGTGGCGGCGGGCGAGACCGTCGCCATCGTGGGCGAGTCGGGCTCGGGCAAGAGCCAGACCATGATGTCCGTCATGGGCCTTCTCGCTTCGAACGGCTGGGCCGAAGGCTCGGTGAAATACCGCGGCGAAGAGCTTGTCGGTCTCTCACCCGGCAAGCTCAACGATTATCGCGGCTCGAAGCTCACCATGATCTTCCAGGAGCCGATGACGTCGCTCGATCCGCTCTACAGGATCGGCGACCAGATCGCGTTGCCGCTCACCGCCCATGGCGGCATGAGCAAGGCAAAGGCGCGCGAGCGCGCGATAGAGCTTCTCGAACTCGTGCGCATTCCCGAACCGACGCGGCGGATCGATTCCTACCCGCACGAAATGTCCGGCGGACAGCGCCAGCGCGTGATGATCGCCATGGCGCTCGCCAACAATCCCGATGTGCTGATCGCCGACGAGCCGACGACGGCGCTCGACGTGACGGTCCAGGCGCAGATCCTCGAGCTGCTCGCCGACCTGCAGAAGCGCCTCGGCATGTCGATCGTCTTCATCACCCACGATCTGGGCATCGTGCGCCGCTTCGCCGACCGAACCTACGTGATGAAGCGCGGCGAGGTGGTGGAAAGCGGCGACACGAACGACATCTTCACGGCGCCAAAGCACGCCTATACGCGGATGTTGATCGACGCGGAGCCGACCGGTCGCAAAGAAGCGGTGGCGGCGGGGTCGCCGACGGTGATCGACGCGAAAGACATCAAGGTGACGTTCGGGCTGAAAAAAGGCTTCCTCGGCAAGGCGGGGCATGTGCTCCATGCGGTGGATGGCGTCAGCCTGTCGGTGCGCCAGGGCGAGACCGTCGGGGTCGTCGGCGAATCCGGCTCGGGCAAATCCACGCTCGGTCGCGCGATCCTGCGCCTGCTTCCAGCCAGCGGCACGGTGCGGTTCGAGGACCGGGAGCTGATGCCCCTGGACCGGGCCGGCATGCGGCCCTTGCGCCGGCATCTGCAACTGGTGTTCCAGGACCCCTTCGGATCGCTCTCTCCCCGCATGACGGCCGGCGAGATCGTCACCGAAGGCCTGCTGGTTCACGAACCCCGGATTACCCGCAAGGAGCGCGACCGCCGTGCCGCGCAGGCCTTCGAGGAAGTGCGGCTCGATCCGGCCTGGCGCAACCGCTTTCCGCACGAATTTTCGGGCGGCCAGCGCCAGCGCATCGCGATCGCACGGGCGATGATCCTGCATCCGAAGCTCGTCGTGCTCGACGAGCCAACCTCCGCCCTCGACCGTTCGGTGCAGAAGGAGATTGTCGATCTGCTGCGCGATCTGCAGACGGCCCATGGCCTCGCCTATGTGTTCATCAGCCACGACCTCGCGGTCGTACGCGTGCTCTCGGACGAGATCATGGTGATGAAGAGCGGCAAGGTGGTGGAGCGCGGCAACGCCGAGGCGATCTTCGACAACCCGACGCAAAGCTACACGCAGGACCTGATTGCCGCCGCGTTCCTGCGCGGGCTGGAGGACGTCAAGACCGGCGCCTCCGCGACGCCGCTGGCTTCATGAACGCCGTCGCAGCCCGATGAGCGTGGTGATCCGCCTCGCTTCACCCGAGGACCGTCCCGCCATCGAGGCGATCGTCGGGCGCGCGTATGATCCCTATATCGCGCGGATCGGACGGAAACCCGGGCCGCTGCTCGACGATTACGGCGCGCTGATTCATGATCACAAGGTGCATGTCCTCCTGGCCGAGGATACCATTCGGGGCTTCGTCGTCCTCATCCCCGAGGCAGACGCGATGCTGCTCGACAACGTGGCGGTCGATCCCGACGCGCAAGGACGCGGATACGGACGCATATTGCTGGATTTCGCCGAACGCACCGCCCGCGCCAAAGGCTTTGACTCGATCAGGCTCTACACCAACGAGGCGATGAGCGAGAACATCGCGTTGTATTCCCGCATCGGTTTCGTCGAAACGCATCGCGCGGAAGAGAAGGGGCTTCGCCGGGTCTACATGGCGAAGCGGATCGGCTAGACGAAGGGCTCCTTGATGCCCTCTTCCCGCAACGCCTCCTGCACGGCAGGACGTGCCAGAACCCGTTCCGCGAAGGCCCCGAGATTGGGGATCGTCCGCGGCGGCCGCGGCATTCCGCGGCCCCACCGGATGAGCACGAACAACAACAGGTCCGCGGTTGAGAACGTGTCGCCGAGCAACCATGGGCGATCGCCGAGTTGTCTGGCAATCACGTCGAACATCGCGTTGAGCCGTTTCTCGGCGGCATTCTTGACGCTGGCGACCGCTTCGTCGTCCATCGTGTGCTCGCGCGGATAGAACCAGGCGCGAAACTCAGCCTGCGGCGTGTTGGTCAGGTGCACCATCCACTTGTAGTATTCGCTCCGTTCCGGCGTACCGAGGGCGGGAGCAAGCTTCGCATCCGGGTACCTGTCGGCGAGATGCATCGCAATGGCGGCCGTCTCGAACAAAACCTGGCCGCCATCGACCAGGACCGGGATGCGCCCGCTGGGATTGAGTTTGAGATATTCGGGGCTCTGCTGGGCATTCTGGGTTCGGTCCACGAGTCGAAGCTCGAACGGCACACCGATCTCCCGCAGGATCATGTGCGGCACCAGGCTGGCATTGCCAGGATAATAATAGAGCGCGATCATCGGCCGGGCCTCGTTCGAATTTCCGTTCCGATCCTTGCTAGGGCGATCGCGGCCCGCCGTAAAGACGGGTTGCCTGTTGTCCGACCTTCCTTTTGCGGCGCTCCGCCCTATCGTCATAACAACAGCAGAGGGGGCACCAATGGCCAACAAGATAAAGGACTTGATCGACGCGTTGCGGGTCAAGCCGGGCGACAAGGTGAAACTGAAGGCCAAAGACGCGCGCGGCGAAGGCCTGTTTCCGGACGAACAGGAGACGAGGGCCGCGACGGCCGCTTTGGCGGAAGACATCAATGCGCTGCAAGATCGCCTCTATGCCGAACGCAAGCGCGCCGTCCTGGTGGTGCTCCAGGGCATGGACACGTCGGGCAAGGACGGCACCGTGCGGGACGTCTTCAACGCCACCGGTCCGATCGGCATTGAAGTTCACGCCTTCGGCCGGCCGTCGGAACTGGAACTGGCGCATGATTACCTGTGGCGGGTCCATGCCGTCTGCCCACGCCGGGGAATGATCGGCATTTTCAACCGCTCGCATTACGAAGATGTGCTGGTTCCGAAGGCCCACGATCTTCTGCCGAAATCGGAAATCGAGAAGCGCTACGACCACATCAACGATCTCGAACGCATGCTCACCGATAACGGCACGGCCGTGCTGAAATTCATGCTGCATATCTCGGCCAAGAAACAGGCCGAAAGCCTGCAGGAACGGTTGGACGATCCAAAGAAGCGCTGGAAGTTCAACCCCGGCGATCTCGAAGACCGCAAGCGCTGGGACGCTTTCGAAGACGCGTACGAAACCATGCTCGAAAAGTGCTCCACCAAGGCTGCTCCGTGGTATGTGATTCCGGCGGACCGGAAATGGGTTCGAAATGCCGCCGTCGGCCATGTCGTGAAGGCGACCCTGGAGGAAATGGACCCCCAATATCCGGCCCCGGCGTGGAAGCCATCGGATTTCCAGGTCGTCTGAGCCTGCGCAACGCCCGGAACGGGCGCGCAGGGACTTGCGGAGAATGCTCTTGAGCGCGACAATACTCTCATGAAAAGCATCCTTGTTCCGATCGAAGATCACGGCGTCATCGAATCCGCCCTCGAAACGGCCTTTCTCCTTGGCCAGAGCTTCGGCTCATACATCGAAGGCCTTGCCATCACGCCGGATTACCCGGTGGTGCTGCCGGTCGACATCGCGATCGGGGTGCCCTCCCCGATCACGCCGGAGAACCGGCAGGAGATGGCGACCGCCTGCCACGAGCGCTTCGACGCGTTCATGACCCGCAAGTGTGTGTCGGCCTCGACGAGCAGCCTCTCCGGACTAAGCTACGGCTGGCGGCAGGAAGGCTTGAGCGAAGACGCATTCATGGGGGCTTATGGTCGGGTTTTCGACGTGACGGTGCTGGGACGTCCCGACGGAGCCAGCGGTCATGCGCGGCTTTCCACCGTGGAAGCAGCCCTGTTCGAAACCGGACGCCCGGTGCTGATCGCCCCCCCTACGGCCCCGAAGACGCTCGGCAAGACTATCGTGATCGCCTGGAACCGCAGCACCGAGACGGCGCGCGCGGTGCTGGGCTCGATGCCACTGCTTGCCAAGGCCAACCGCGTCGTCGTGCTGGAGCTGGAAAACTGGGGCGTGCCAGGCCCATCGGGCTCGGAGCTCGTGCGGTCGCTGGCGATGCACGGCATACCGGCCGAAGCGCTCATCGGCAGCGATCCCGCCAACCGTCCCGGCGAACGAATCCTTGGCGAAAGCGCCGCGCTGGGCTGCGATCTTTTGGTGAAGGGCGCCTATACTCAGAGCCGCCTGCGCCAGATGTTCTTTGGCGGCGCCACCAGCCATATCCTCGGCAACACCACGATGCCCGTCCTGATGGCTCATTGAAACCGGGCGGCATCGGGGGACAACTCCCGACGCCCCATGGACGGAGGGTCGCCGCACGCGCATGCACCATATCGTTTGCCGCGATTGAGTCGTTTCATGTCCCCCGTCGCCAGTTCAAGGCCCGACCCGTTTAGCCATCCCGCGGCTCCCCGCTTCGCGGGCCGTCAGCCATGAGCGCTGCCGGCGCAACCCGTCCGCAAATAGTGCGATCAGGCGCGCTTTTCGGCATCGGCCTGATGCTGCTCGGTATCTTTCTGTTCGCGGTGAACGACGTGATGGGCAAATGGCTCGTTGCGACCTATTCGGTCGGCCAGGTGCTGTTGCTGCGCAGCGTCGCCGCGCTCGTCGTCCTTCTGCCCATCATGCGCAGGCAGAAAACTCCGCTGGCGATCCCGCCCCGTCCGGGGCTGCACACGATCCGCATCGTGCTCTCGACCCTCGAGGTCGCCTGCTTTTACGCGGCCGTCACCTATCTGCCGCTCGCTGACGTCATGACCTATTATCTCGCGGCGCCAATCTATGTGGCGGCTTTCGCGGTCTTCCTGCTGGGGGAGAAACTGGATTGGCCACGCATCCTCGCCATCGCGGTCGGTTTCGTCGGCGTGCTGGTGGCGCTGAGGCCCTCGCCCGCAACTCTCACTCTGCCGGCTCTGATCGCGCTCGCCGGAAGCCTGTTCTACGCCTTGTTGATGATCACCACGCGCCAGCTGCGCGAGACACCGGACGGAACGCTTGTCCTCGGCCAGATCGCAGGCGCGCTCGTGTTCGGCGCGGTCACGGCGCCGTTCGCCTGGGTTCAACCCTCGGCCCTGGAGCTCGCGGCCCTCTTTCTCCTCGGGATCGTGTCCATGGCCGGACATGCCTGCGTGAACCGCTCGCTCAAACTCGCACCCGCCTCCATCGTGGCGCCCTACCAATACACGCTCATCATCTGGGCGATCGTTCTCGGGTATCTGGCGTTCGGCGACATCGTGCAATTCTGGACATTGGTCGGCGCGGGAATCATTTGCGCCGCCGGCCTGGTTCTTCTCTTTCTGGAGCGAAGCGCCGCGCGCCGCGGACGTGTCGCGCAGGATATCGAAAAGCCGATACTCCCCGAAGCCTGAGGCCGCCTCGGAGCCGACAGCCGACATCGTTCTGCCCAAGACTTGCGCTTGACAGACGGTGCCGCGCGCGCCCCAATAACATCACAAAAATCAGAGGAAACACATGCGCCGGATACTCACTGTCACTGCCGCAACGGCAGCCGTCCTCATGGCATCGACTGCGATGGCTCAAGACATCAAGATCGCCCTGATCGCCGGCAAGACCGGTCCGCTCGAGGCTTATGCCAAGCAGACCGAGGCCGGCTTCATGATGGGGCTCGAATATCTCACGAAAGGCTCGATGAGCTGGAAGGGTCGCAAGATCAGCGTGATCGTCAAGGATGATCAGCTCAAGGCGGATCTCGCCAAGACCTTGCTCGAGCAGGCCTACAACGACGACAAGGTCGATCTCGCCATCGGAACCACCTCGTCGGCGGCCGCGCTGGCGATGCTGCCGGTCGCCGAGGAAAACGGCAAGGTGCTCATCGTCGAGCCGGCCGTGGCGGATGCCATCACGGGCGAAAAATGGAACCGCTTCATCTTCCGCACGTCGCGCAATTCCACGCAGGACGCCTATGGCGCGGCGGCGGCGATTCCCGCGACGGGCGAGGTGAGCGTCGCGACGCTGGCGCAGGATTATGCGTTCGGCCGCGACGGCGTCGCGGCGGTCAAGACCGCGCTCAAGGAAATCCGCCCGAACGCAAAGGTGGTTTTCGAGGAATACACACCCCAGAACGCCACCGATTTCACCGCTTCCGCGCAGCGCCTGTTCGACGCGCTGAAGGACAAGCCCGGCAAGAAGATCATCACCATCATCTGGGCGGGCCAGCACCCGCTGCCCAAGATCGCGGATCTGAAGCCCGAGCGGTACGGCATCGAAATCGCACCCGGCGGCAACATCCTGCCGGCGATGCAGATCTACAAGAACTATCCCGGCATGGAAGGCGCGATCTATTACTACTACGCCTTCCCCAAAAACCCGATGAACGATTGGCTCGTCGCCGAACACCAGAAGCGCTTCAACGCGCCGCCGGACTTTTTTACGGCGGGCGGCTTCGCTGCTGCCTCGGCGGCTCTGACCGCCATCGATAAGGCGGGCGGCACCGATACGGAGAAGCTCATCGGCGCCATGGAAGGCATGACCTTCGAGACACCCAAGGGGCCGATGACGTTCCGCAAGGAAGATCATCAGGCACTTCAGGTCATGTACCATTTCAAGGGCAAGGCCGACGGAAAGGATGCCAACGACCTGCTCGACCTGGTCAACACCATCCCGGCCGACAAGCTGCCCATTCCCGTGCGCAACAAGCGCTGACCGGATCGTGGTTTCACCGTCTTCGAATGAGTCCGCGCTCGAAACGCGCGGACTCACCATTCGCTTCGGCGGCCACGTGGCGGTCAACGACGTGTCGTGCCGGTTCGCGCCCGRCACGCTGACTGCCATCGTCGGGCCCAACGGCGCAGGCAAGACCACCTATTTCAACCTGATCTCCGGCCAATTGCGTGCGAGCGCCGGCCATGTGCTCGTGGCGGGCGAGGACATCACGAACCTGCCTGCCTCGAGCCGCGCCCGCCGCGGATTGGGTCGCGCCTTCCAGCTCACCAACCTGTTTCCCCGCTTGTCCGCGCTCGAGAACGTGCGCCTCGCGGTGCAAAGCCGGGCGGATGCGGGGTGGTCGCTTTTCCGGGTCTGGAACAGCCGCCGCGATCTCATCGAAAAGGCAGAGGCAATCCTTGAACGCGTTCGCCTTTCGGACAAGCGGCATGTGGAGCCGGCGGCGCTCTCGCACGGAGATCAACGCAAGCTCGAAGTTGCACTTCTCATCGCCATGGAACCCAGGGTTTTCATGTTCGACGAGCCCACGGCCGGAATGAGCGTCGACGAGGTTCCGACCGTTCTGGAATTGATTCACGACATCAAGCGCAGGGGCGACGCCACCGTCCTGCTCGTGGAGCACAAGATGGACGTGGTGCGCTCGCTCGCCGATCGCATCGTCGTGCTGCATAACGGAACCCTGGTCGCCGACGGCGAGCCGGCATCCGTCATCGCCTCTCCCATCGTTCAGGAAGCCTATCTGGGCGTCGAGGTTTCCGCATGAGCGAAATTCTCCTGCAGCTCGAAGGCGTGCATACCCATATCGGGCCCTATCACATCCTGCACGGCGTCGATTGCGCGATTCCCATCGGCGGTCTCACGGTTCTGCTGGGCCGCAACGGCGCGGGCAAGACCACGACGCTCCGCACCATCATGGGACTCTGGCAGGCCTCATCCGGCACCATTCGCTTCGCCGGCCTGAACATCTCCAAGGTCTCGACGCCCGACATTGCCCGCGCCGGCATCGCCTATGTGCCCGAATCGATGGCAATCTTTACCGACCTCACCGTGCGCGAGAACATCGTGCTGGCGGCCCGCAACGGACCCGTCGATCCCAACCGACTGGACTGGATGCTCGGACTCTTCCCCGCGCTGAAGCGCTTCTGGAACCTGCCGGCGGGCAATCTTTCCGGCGGACAGAAGCAGATGCTTGCGATTGCCCGGGCGATCGCAGAGCCCCGGCGTCTGCTTCTCGTGGACGAGCCCACCAAGGGTCTGGCGCCGGTGATGGTGCGCAGCATGATCGAAGCCTTTCGCGCCCTGAAGGAAGCGGGCGAGACGATCCTGCTCGTGGAGCAGAATTTCTTCGCCGCCTCGGCGCTCGGCGACCACGTTCTCGTGATGGACGACGGGCGTATCGCGCATTCCGGCGCCATGAGCGATCTCGTCGCCGATCAGGCCCTGCAGCAGCGCCTGCTCGGCCTCAGCCTGGATGCTCACCAATGACCGACGTCACCACCAGCGCATCCGACACGACGGAACTGCCGCGCAATCGGACGGATTGGCTACCGCTTCTCCTCGTCCCCGCCCTCGCGCTCGTCGCCCTGCCCTTCATCGGCAACCCCTCCTCCTGGGTCACGCTCACGGTCGCGGGCCTCGCCATGGGGATGATGATCTTCCTCATGGCGTCCGGGCTCACCCTCGTGTTCGGCCTGATGGACATCATCAACTTCGGCCACGGAGTTTTCATCTCCCTCGGCGCATACGCGACGCTGATCGTGCTCGGGCCGCTTGCCGCCTGGGGTGAAGCGGATTCTCTCGGCCTCAATCTCGCGCTCATGGGTCTGTGCATCGTCGTCGCCATGGCGCTGACGGCCGTTGTGGGCGCCGTCTTCGAGCGCGTCATCGTGCGGCCGGTCTATGGCAATCACCTCAAGCAGATCCTGGTCACGATGGGCGGACTCATCGTGACCGAGCAGGCCATTCACGCGATCTGGGGGGCTTCCCCGATTCCCATCGCGTTGCCGGAATCCTTGCGCGGCGCTTACGTCCTCGGCGACATCGTGATGGAGCGCTATCGCGTCTTCGCGGTCGTGATCGGGTTGGCGGTGTTCGGCGGCATGGAGCTTCTGCTCAACCGAACGCGGATCGGACTTTTGATCCGCGCCGGCGTCGAGAACCCGGAGATGGTCGAGGCGCTCGGCTATCGGATCCGGCGGCTCTTCGTGAGCGTGTTCGTGGCCGGTTCGGCGCTCGCCGGCCTCGGGGGTGTCATGTGGGCCTTCTACCGTCAGACGCTCACGGCCGGCATGGGCATGGAAGTGATGGTGCTCGTTTTCATCGTCATCATCATCGGCGGCCTGGGCTCTGTCGGCGGCTGCTTCGTCGGCTCGCTCCTCGTGGCGCTGGTGGCGAATTACGTCGGCTTTCTTGCTCCCAAACTGGCTTTGATCTCCAATATCCTCGTTATGGCGCTGGTGCTCGTCTGGCGTCCGCAAGGATTGTTCCCGGTGGCCCGTCGATGATCGCCTCCCCCGCCCCGACTCCTTTTGAAGTGGCGCCACGGCGAGGCGTGATCGCGCGCCTCCTGTCATCCGATCCGCCGCGTTCGCGCGCGCTCTCGATCATCCTGATCGGCATCGTCGCCGTTCTCGCCGCGACGCCATTCCTGTTTTCCGGCAGCCAGCCGCTCAGCACCGCCGCGAAGATCTGCGTGTTCATCGCGCTCGTGGCAAGCTACGACCTGCTCCTCGGCTATACGGGGATAGTCTCCTTCGCCCACACGATGTTCTTCGGCATCGGCGGGTACGGGGTCGCCATCGCGCTGGRGCGGTTGGGCCCGACCTGGACTTCGGTTGCGATCGGGGTCGCGGCGGCGTTGATGCTCTCGGCGGTTTTGGCCGTCGCCATCGGTCTTCTGTCCTTACGTGTGCGCGCGATCTTCTTCTCGATGATCACGCTCGCAGTCGCATCCGCGGCGGCGGTCCTCGCCTCGCAGATGTCGACGGTCACGGGCGGCGAAGACGGCCTTTCGTTTCAGCTCCCGCCGCAATTGCGCCCGGCCTTTCGCCTTCTCTCCGAGCCTGTTTTCGGCCTCACGATCAATGGGCGGATCCTGGCTTATTATCTCGTCTTCTTCGCCGCGCTCGCAGTGTTCCTCGTCCTTCTGCGCATCGTCAATTCGCCCTTCGGGCGCGTCCTCCAGGCGATCCGCGAGAACGAGTTCCGCGCCGAGGCGCTCGGCTACCGGGTCGTCGCCTTCAGGACGGCCGCGTCGGTGATCTCCGCTCTGGCAGCGACGCTCGCCGGCGCGATGCTGGCGCTGTGGCTGCGATACAACGGTCCCGACACGACACTGTCTTTCTCGATCATGATCGACATCCTGCTGATGGTGGTGATCGGCGGCATGGGCACTATGTACGGAGCCGTGATCGGCGCGGCGCTGTTCGTGCTGGCGCAGAGCTACCTGCAGGTTCTGATGGGGGCTGCCAGCGCCAGCCTGTCGGGCATCCCGCTCCTGCCCGATCTCGTCCATCCCGATCGCTGGCTCCTCTGGCTCGGCGCGCTGTTCATCGTCAGCGTCTATGCGTTTCCGGGCGGTATCGTCGGGCATCTTCGCAAGGAGCGCTAATTCTTAGAACTAAAGCCCGCTCTCAATCGTTTTCCTTGAGGATTCCAAGGAGTGCGCCATGAGCAGGGCTTTCGTTCGTGAGGCCGAGGGCGGTGAAGCGTTCGAGGATTTGCCGGATCGCCAGATCAGTCCGCATTCCAATCTCGTGACCTCGGCCGGTCTTGCCCGTATGGACGAAGAGATCGCGAGGTTGCGGGAGAACCTTGCACAGGCTCAGGCACGCGACGACCGCGCCGAGGTGTCGCGAGCCTCCCGGGATCTGCGCTACTGGACCCACAGGCGCGCCACCGCCGAAGTCGTGCCTGACCCGGTGGATCACTCTCACGTCCGATTCGGGTCCACGGTGACCTTCCGCCGGGAGGACGGGCGGGAGCAATCCTATCGGATTGTCGGCGAAGACGAGGCGGAGCCGACGGCCGGCACGATCTCTTATGTATCGCCCCTCGCTCAGGCCTTGATGGGAAAGGAAGTGGGCGACGTGGCGATTCTAGGCCACGGGGAAGCGGAGATCGTCGCCATCCGCTGACCAATCGCGGGGTTTTATGCTTTCGCCTGTTTCGGCGCGTCTTCGGCGACATCGTTGTCGTTGCGCTCGGCATCGGTCGCGTCGGGAATCGGCGCCTCGGGCACGAGAACGGCATCCCTGAGCAGCAGATCGATATCCTGCTGGATGCGCAGGAACTCCTCCCATTTGGAGGTCGTAATCAGCGCGCGTATCTCGACTTTCGGCTTTTCCTCCGGGTCCTCCCGCAGGCGCACTTCCAGCGTGTTGGGCTCGATCATGGGATGCTGCGCCACAAGCGCTGTCAGCGCCTCGACTTCCTGGCGAATGCCGATGCCGTCCGTCGCGCGCAATGCGACGATGCGCTTGTACGGCATCCGATCGCGGTTCGTGAGATTGATGATGTTGAGATTGACGAATGTCGCGTTGGGAATCGTGATCAACGAACGGTCGAGGCCACGGATGCGTGTGGACCGGATGCCGATTTCCTGCACGCGCCCCTCCAGCGTCCCGAACCGGCACAGGTCGCCGACACGAACGGGACGGTCCGCGTAGAGAATGAGGCCGCCGATGAAGTTTTCCAGCGTTGGCTTTGCGGCCAGCGCGACGGCGAGGCCGCCGACGCCGAGCCCTGCCAGAAGGCCGGCAAGGGGCAATCCGAGATAGGACGCACCGTAGATCAAGAGTGCGAGGGCGATGCCGATGCCCGCGATCCGCACGGCCGCGCGCGCCAGGTGGGCATCGATGCTCTCGCTTCTCGAAAACGTCAAATGGTCCGCGAGAGCGCCCGAGAACCGCATGATTCCCCATACTCCGGCGAGATAGGCGATGCCCTCGGCAATCGCCTCGACGGTATCGTTGACGTCGCCCGTGAGGTTGATCTGATAATCCGACACATAGGCGACGGACAGAGCCGCCACCAGGATTGTGCCCGGAACGAGCACGCTTTCGACGACCGGCCTCCTCGACTCGCCAGAGCCCGCGCGGCGTCTCATCATCCGAAAGACGCCCGCCACGACCGCGGCGGCGATCCCGAGCGTCAGCAGAAGGCCGATCCATTGCCACAAGGCCTGCCCGTGCAACTCGACACGGAATGACGGCGGCAGGGCTTCGACCAGCGCGAACCATTTGGGCGGCAGGAGATAGCCGGGCGACTGGCTGAAGAAATCGTAGAAATCCTCGGTCGCTCCGTTGGCGTTCGGCTCTTCCCGGATCAATTGATAGAAATCGCGGAGCAGATTGACGGTCTCGTTGGAGAAAAGGTACTCGCCGGCGCGGGGACCGTCTGGCATGCGCACGATGCGGATTTCGGTTCCGGGCACGTTCCAGCTCTGGAGCGTCTGATCCGCACCGGGCAGATTGGTCGAAGGCGGCAACGGCACGCGGTCGAGAATCTCTTTCAGAAGGAGCGTCGATTCCAGCCTGCGATGTTCGAGGTCAACCGGCGGGACCTGGCTGAGATCGAGTGCGCGGGACGCGCGGGCCAGCAGGGATTCGGCTTCCTTGACCTTGTCCTTGACGCCTTCGCTCCAGAAAAGTCCCGGCTCCGACCTGTTCTGGCGATAGGCTTCGAGAAGCAACTGGGAAGCCCGGGCCGTCTGGGATCGGAATCCCTCGAGGGTGGCGCGCGGGCTCGATGTCTCCGCGGGCGCGAGCGACCGAAGACTGCCAAGCGCTGGCGGGGAGCCAAAAAACTGCAGAGCCACGAACAGGCTGACGAGAAAAACGGTGAGGAGCGGTATCGCCGCATCGTTCGCAAGGTGACGTGCAGAAAATTTCATGGCTGCTTCCCGTGCCGCCCGGCGCAATGCGTCATCGCGGCCCTTTCCTCTTAGCCAGCGGCCTGACCGCACGCAAGGAATCCGATCCTCGCGCCGTCGCGAACGCCAGACCGGGACGGATCGCTAGGAACGCTCGCCTAAACACGTGGCGACGTATTCGCCTTGAGAACGCTGTCCTCGCGTGGCGCGAGATGTCGATCACATTTGTGGTTTCGGCCGCCATCGCATCTGTTCATGCCGTCTCTCCGAGCGCTATCATGCATTCCCCTTTGGTCACACAGAGTGTGCCTGCCTGAATCATCTCCGACATCATTTCATTCCCGGGAGACAGAAATGACCGAAAAGGAAGTCGATGTGGTTGCGGAGGAGTTGGCGCGCGCCGGGGGAAATTCCTGGTATCCCGGCCGCAGCGAAGACCCCGTCCTGAGGGTCGTGACCGAGCGCTTTCGGGACCGTGCCCGGTCCGCCATCGCAGCTTTGGACCGCTATCGCGCAGCAACGCGGGCAGGTGTCGGAAACGGCGAGCCGATCCCCGTCTCGCTCGAGACCGGCGATGGCGAACGGTTGCGCGTGGGCGCCACCGTCATCTATCGCCCCCCCGGCGATCGAAGGGCCTATTCGTGCATTGTCGATCAGATCGGAGACGGGCGCATCCATGTCGTTCCGCAGATCCCGGGCGGCGACGGATGGGTGCGCGAGCCCGGAATCGTCACCGAGGACGTCGTGAAGAACTTGGAGGAACAGGGCGTATTGGCTCGCAAGCCGTCCCGCCGATTCCGTTCTTCCCCTGAGGAGAGGTCGCCCGGCGGACAATCGCGCTGATCCCTGGCGGCAAGTATTGGAGAGCCCGACCGGCGAGACGAAGGACTAGGCGACAGACTTTCAGAGTTTTGGTTACCAAACGGCACCGATCCCGACTTCGCGGAGCTTCATCGGTGCCCCACGAGAGCTATGGCTTCGAATTCACGCTGGGACGGTCCACCATGATCTGGACGCGGACCTTGGCGGTTGGACTGCCGGTTCTCGGCCTGTGGTTTTTCGCCTGAGGGCCGAGACCAGCGACCTGGAGCACAGCCTCTCGTCAGACTTTCTTCAGAAAGCAGGTCTTGAGGACGAGATTCTTGACCTTCTCGACGCGTCCCTCGATCTCCTCCTCGTTCGCCGTCAACTGGATGTTCTTGACCACGGTCCCCCGCTTGAGGGTCACAGACGTGCCCTTTACCTTGAGATCCTTGATCAATTGAACCGAGTCGCCGTCGTTCAGCAGAGTACCGTTGCTGTCTTTCACGTCCATGACATCGCGCTCCGAAGGTTATGATGCTGTGTCTGGAACGGCATCGCGATAGTCAAGCCGGGGTCGGCTGGAATCCCCGCCCGATCGAACGCAAGCTCGTCTTATCCGCGTCACAGTGCGGTGCGAAACCATTCAATCCACTAATCGTTGTCCCCCTGCACGGCTTCGCCGATGTCGCCTACGAGGAGCCGATGCAGCCGAAGCCGCCCTGCGCACCCTATCGAAATTTCGACGCTGCCGAGTTGCGCATGGACGCGATCGTCCACGTGGCCGGAGTCGGCTTCGCCCTTGCCGGCGCAGCGACGCTCCTGGTGTCCGCTTTCCACCTGGCATGGGGCGCCTATGCGGCGGCATGGATCTACGCCACCGGCCTCGTGGCGGTGCTCGCGGTTTCGGCCACCTACAACATGTGGCCGGTGTCGCGGGTAAAGTGGATCCTGCGCAGGTTCGACCATTCCGCCATCTATCTTCTGATCGCCGGCACCTACACGCCATTTCTAACCCGCATCAACGGCGAGATCGCGTCCCCTGCGCTGTTGGCCGGCATCTGGACGACGGCAGCCCTCGGAATTTCGTTGAAGCTCGCCATGCCAGGACGTTTCGATCGGTTGTCGATCCTGCTTTACCTCGCGTTGGGGTGGAGCGGGATTGTGTTCTACGATTCCGTTTTCGGCGCTCTGCCCGCCTCCACCATGTGGTGGCTGGCCGTCGGTGGAGGCCTCTATACCGTGGGCGTCGTCTTCCACGTCTGGGAACGCCTTCGGTTCCAGAATGCCATCTGGCATGCCTTCGTGTTGTTGGCTGCGGCTTGTCACTATGGTGCAGTGCTCGATTATATGATCCTGGCGCACGCCTAGCGAAGCGCTGATCCCCCGCCCTTGAACCTTCTCTTGTAAGCGGCCCAGCTTGCTTTATAGGTTTTGGAGCATGGGCGGGCAGCATGTCGCTGCAGACGCTCAAGGCGCTTCCTGATGACGTTTCAGGGGGGACTATTCCAGCCGATGCAGGTAGCCGCGCACAGTGTTGCAATTTCTTGTCACACGACAGATCTTCGCCCTCATCGGGCCAGCCGTGGTTCTCATCTTTGCACTCACGTTTCTGTTAATCTGGCTTCTGGACCGGGCACGTTGGCACATCTTGTGCTTTTCGCTCGCCTTCGCATTTTACAGCTTGGGCGTCACTGTCCAGATACTCGATCTGACGCCGGAGAGCGGCCTTGAGACCGAGCTGTCGGCGCTTCTGTACTTGCTGAGCGCGATATCCCTGGTCGAGGGTCTGTTGCAGCGCGCATCGGCTGGCGGCGGCACGATTCGCTACGTGGCCGTTGTCACGGCGATCCTATCGGCCATTTCGTATTTTCATTACATATCCGACAACCTGGCCGCCCGCATCTGCATTCAGAACATCGGCATGGCGCTCATCCTCTTGGTTGCGCTGCCACGATTAGGCAGCATGAAACGCGGCATGCTGACGGATCGGATTCTCTACTGGGCGCTGCTCCTGTTCGCGCTGCATTTTGTCCCGCGGACGCTTTTGGTCATCGTCTCGAATGGCGCGCTCGACGGGTTGGGCGCGTCGCCCTTCTGGGTCGTTCTGCAAATCGCCATGCCGCTCTTCGGGATGGTGCTGGCACTATCGCTTCTGGCCACGAGCGCAGCCGACACGATCACAGATCTGCAACGGGAAAAGGATACCGATCCACTTACCGGCCTGCTTAACCGCCGAGGGTTCGATGCAACCGCCGAACGGGTGATCGGAACGAGCAGAGACGGCCTGTTCAGCCTGATCGTTTGCGACATCGACCATTTCAAATCGATCAACGACACCTACGGACACAGAAGCGGCGACAATGTCCTGCGATCGGTGGCGACGATTCTGCGCGAGGCCTCGCGCGGCGGCGATGTGGTGGCGCGGATCGGCGGCGAAGAGTTTGTCGTGCTGCTTCGGGAAACCGACGCCGTTGTTGCGCGCATGTTCGCGGAAGGGTTGCGGGAGAATCTCGAACGCGCGCGTTTTACCGCCGTCGCGCCCGGGCGCTCCGTCACCGCGAGCTTTGGAATCGCCCAGCGTCGGGATGGCGAAACGGTGTGGGATGTCGTCTCACGCGCCGACCGCGCGTTGTATGGCGCAAAGAACGCAGGACGGAACCGCAGTCTGATCGACGGGGTCGAGACCTTCTCTCCCGCGGGCTACGATTCATCCGCTGCGGCGTATAGAAGAGCCCGCTGACACGGGCGCGCAGGATTACCAGAAGAACGTCACGCTATACGCCAGAAACAGCACAACCACGACGATGGCGGCCATGCGCCAATGCTTTTCGATATGCTCGTGCAATGTCATCGTGGACGATCACTTTCTAAGTTTCAGGTCCGGTGAGCAGCCGTTGCGCCCCGGGATCTCGTTAAGACAGCCACGCGTTCTTCGCGTCAAGTCCGCGCACCAGCCCGGCCCGGCGACATCGGCCGTCACCCGTCATTTTCAGAATTGAGTTGATCCGGGCGCAAACCTTCATCCGTCCTTGTGGGTTTCAGCCGTATACCCGGCCCACCCGCCGCGCTCATCTCGTTCTCGGAAAAGAAGACGATTCCCGCGAGCTGCAAGGCGACCTGCAGTTTGTCACCGGTCTCCAACCGTCCTCCGAGCGCGCCATCGCCCGCTTCGAGCCGCTTGATGGTCGGTTCGGACACGCCGGACGCGGCGGCAAGATCGGCTTGCGACCACCCGAGCAATGCGCGGGCGGCCTTGATCTGTTTCACGGACACTTTCTGGTCTGGCACGCTGCTCTCTCTTTTGACACTTTTAGTATCAAAGAAAGCCGTCTTCGCCAACCGCCGAGCCGCATGCCGCCGTCTTTTCCGGGGGTCATGCCTCGCGACCGAGTGCTGCCATCTGGCATGGGTCCCAGCGCGGCTCGCCGTCGAACCTCTCGACGAGGAGATCGATGAGCACGCGGACTTTTCCCGGAAGATGAGCGCCCGGGGGGCGGACCACATAGAGCCCGTATTCGGGCATCGGATATTCCGTCAGGAGGGGCACGAGTTCGCCGGTTTGTATATCGTCCGAGGCGATGAAGGTCGGCAGGGCGGCGATGCCCAGACCCAGTTTCGCCGCGTCCAGGATCGCGTCCCCGTTATCGGCCCTGAAGCGTCCCTCGGGGCGAATGACGACCCGGCGTCGGCCCACCTGGAATACCCAGTCGCGGCCCGCGCTGCCGCTATAGATCAGGCATTCGCGCCCCACGATATCCCCGGGGACGGCGGGTCGGCCATGGCGCGCAAGATAAGCGGGGCTTGCCACGATGACGGCTGTCCCGCGCGCGAAGCGGCGCGCCACGAGGCTCGAATCCTTCAACTCGCCGATCCTTATCGCCGCATCCAGCCGCTCGCCCACGAGGTCTACGAACCGATCGCTGTAAGAGGCCTCGATCTCCAGTCGTGGATGGCGGCTGAGCAACTCGGCGAGGAGCGGCGTCACATGGCGCAATCCAAACGCCAAAGGGAGTGAGATCCGCAAAACGCCCACGGCCTCGCCGGAATGGTGGGCGACCGCGTCGCGGGCCTCGCCCAGATCGGCAAGGATACGTTCCGCCCGGGCCTTGAAGTCGATCCCGGTCTCGGTCGGGCTGATGCCGCGGGTCGTCCGGCTCAGGAGCCGCGTTCCGAGGTCCGTTTCGAGCCGGGCGATGCGTYGGCTGACGATCGACTTCGAGACGCCCAGCCGCTTGGCCGCCCGGCCGAACCCGCCGGCATCCGCCACCTCCACAAACGCCCGGATATCGTCGAGTTCGGACATGTCGGCGTTCCATTCCGGTCAACAGTGATGTGCGGATTATGACCGTTCTGTTGCGTTTTGAGAACCATTATCTTGGGATGACACAATCGTCCATCGATCGGAGTTCCCATGTCGACCGTTCTTGTCCTCAACAGCAGCCTGTCCGGCGAGGCGTCCGTCTCGAAGCAGCTTGTGAACGAAGCCCTCTCGAACCTGCGCAGTCAGGACCCGTCCGTGACGGTCATTTCGCGCGACCTCGGTGAGAACCCGGTCCCTCACATCACGGGCAGCGCGCTCCAGGGCCTGGCAAACGACCAACCTGACGCCGAGCAACGGCGGACCCGCGCTCTGGCCGACGAACTCATCGCCGAGATTCAGGCCGCCGATACCGTTCTGATCGGAGCGCCGATGTACAACTTCGGCATCCCCTCGACCTTGAAGACCTGGTTCGATTACGTGCTGCGCGCCGGCACGACCTTTCGCTACACGGAAGCAGGGCCCGAGGGGTTGCTCAAGGGCAAGCGGGCCATCGTGGTGGAAAGCCGCGGCGGGTTCTACAGCGACGGTCCGGCGAAAGTCTTCGACGGTCAGGAGCCGCACCTGCGCGCTTTGCTGGGGTTCATCGGCATCACCAACGTCGATTTCGTCCGCGCCGAACGCCTCGCCATGGGGCCTGATTATCGTGAGAAAGCGATCGAGGGCGCCACATCGGAGTTGCGCCGGCTCGCCGACGCCGACGTCAGGCAGGCGGCCTGATACAGCCATCTTCAGTTTGGGCGCCGGCCCGATGGGCGCCCAACCTCAAATCTTCCAAACGTTAGATAGTTTTCGCAACGCTTCGTTGGCGGCTGGCTCCTGAGAGCCGCCGACGGCGCAGGTTTAAGAGGCGACTTGATCAGCCGTCAGCCTCAGTTTCCGGGTGTGGCACTTTGATGAAGCGGGCGCGGCGATCGGAGAATCACGCGCAACGTCGACGGCTGGCAACCGAAGCCAGCCTTCGTATTGTTCCACCTAAGTCCCTGAAAGGATTGGTGGGTGCACAAGGGCTCGAACCTTGGACCCGCTGATTAAGAGTCAGCTGCTCTACCAACTGAGCTATGCACCCTCGCCGAAGCGAATTCAGCAGGACGTGGCCCGCTGAAGAGGCCGTGCAAGTAACAAACCGTGCGGCGGCTGTCTACCCCATTCGCCGAGGATTCGTTGATTTCGCGAAGGGTTTTTCCGGGATCGCCTCCGTCTCCACCGATTGGATGTCCCCGCCGCTACGGGCGGGGACATCGGGTCGGATCATTCGGCCGCGTGCTGAGCGTGAAGCCGTTCGCCGTGGCTCATGAGCTTGTTCAGGGCGCCGAGATAAGCCTGGGCGGTGGCCACCAGCGTATCCGGGTCGGCGGCCCGTGAGGTGAAGCTGCGGTCATTCGCCGAGAGACGGACCGAGACCTCGGCCTGCGCGTCGGTCCCCTCGGTCACCGCATGGACCTGGTAGAGTTCGAGCTTCGCCTCATGCGGCACCAGCGCCTTGATGGCATTGAAGGTGGCGTCGACCGGCCCGTTGCCCTCCTGCTCCTCGGTGACGATCTTGTCGTCGATCTGGAGCTTCATGGTGGCGCGCTGCGGGCCGCGCGTTCCCGCGACGATGGACAGCGATACCAGCTTGATGCGGTCATGCGCGGTGGCGATGTTCTGATCGACGAGCGCCTCGATGTCCTCGTCGTAGACATGCTTCTTGCGGTCCGCCAATTCCTTGAAGCGCACGAAGGCATCTTCGAGCTGGTTGTCGGACAGGTCGTAGCCCATTTCGCCGAGGCGCGTGCGGAACGCGTTGCGGCCCGAATGCTTGCCCATCACCAGCGAGGTCTTCGACACGCCGACGCTTTCCGGCGTCATGATCTCATAGGTCTGCGCGTTCTTGATCATGCCGTCCTGATGGATGCCGCTCTCATGCGCGAACGCATTCCGGCCGACGATGGCCTTGTTGTATTGCACCGGAAACGAGGTCGCCGCAGCCGCGAGCTTTGACGCGCGGGTCAGCATCGCGGCGTTGATGCCGGTATCGTATGGCAGCACGTCGCTCCGGGTGCGGATCGCCATCACGATCTCTTCGAGCGCCGCGTTGCCGGCCCGCTCGCCGATGCCGTTGATCGTGCATTCCACCTGCCGCGCGCCGCCATCGATGGCAGCCAGCGAATTGGCGACCGCGAGACCGAGGTCGTCATGCGTATGCGCGGAGAAGATCGCCTTGTCGGAATTCGGGACGCGTTCGCGAATGGCGCGGAACATATGGCGATATTCGTCCGGCGTGGAATAGCCCACCGTATCGGGGAGATTGATGGTGGTCGCACCGGTCTTGATCGCCGCTTCGACGCAGCGGCACAGATAATCGATGGACGTGCGGGTCGCGTCCATGGCCGACCATTCCACGTCTTCCACGAGGTTGCGGGCCTGCGAAACCGTCGCGGTGATGATCTCGATGACCTCGTCCTCCGTCTTGCGCATCTGGTGCGCCAGATGGATCGGGGAGGTCGACACGAAGGTATGGATGCGCGGACGCACGGCATGGCGAACGGCCTCGCCGGCACGGGCGATGTCGCCCGAGATGGCGCGGGCCAGACCGGCGACCGTCGCGTTCTTCACCCGGCTGGCAATCAGGCTCACGGCCTCGAAATCGCCGATCGACGCGATGGGGAACCCGGCCTCGATGATGTCCACGCCCATGATGTCCAGCAGTTCGGCGATCTCGAGTTTCTCCTCGAGAGTCATGGTCGCACCGGGGCATTGCTCGCCGTCGCGCAGGGTGGTGTCGAAAATCAAGACGCGGTCGCGGGGCGAACCGGAAACGGGGGATGCGGTCATCGGGTCTAGTCCTTCTCGGAGCGAGCGATCACAAGGCGCTCAAGGTTGGTTCCTTCTTTCGAACCCCTGAGTGCCCAGGCGCCAGCGCCCAGTCGACCCTCAGGGGCGACTAAGGAGAAGGAGGCCGAGGAGGCGCGCAGAAGCTGCCGCGGAAGCGGGGCAGTTCTTCAAGGCGCTGTGGGAGACGATGAACATCGCGACCCAAACCTCCAAACGTCACGGGAAGACCGCGACAGACCGCACGTTTCTAAACATGCTTCGGCGCTGTGGCAAGGCGCGCGGGCGAACAATCTTGCCCAAACGGCCCTCTTGCCCGCAACAAGCGCGGCGTTTATCCGGATGGGAACGACACAAAGCGTCGAACCACGTCATGGAGGCCGCTCGTGAGGCTTGCTATCCTTCCCGCGCTCATTGGGGCTCTCGGACTTGCCGCCTGTAACCAGACGACAGCCCCTGCCCCCGCCGCCGGCTCGACCAACGTAACACCGACGGGGTTCGCACTCCCGGGTGGAGGCGGGTGTCGGGGCGAGGTCGATCGTTATCGGGCCATCATGACGAACGATCTGGCGATGGGTCACGTCAGCCCCTCGGTCCACGGACGGGTCGAGAAGGAGATCGAGCGGGCTGAGGCCGCGTGCGCCGCCGGACGCGACGCCGAGGCCATGCGCATGATCGACGCCACGAAGAGCCGATACGGCTATCGCTGAGCGAAGGCCCACGCGAAGAATGATTGCAGGAAAAGCGGCATCGTATCGGGGTCGATATCGTCCATCCCCCGCACGATTTTCACGTCCTTCAGCTCGGGCAGATTCTGCCCGGCGATCAGCGCCCGGATCTTGTTCGCGCCTTCATCGGCGGGAACCTTGAGCGTCACCAGACGCATCATCGCCACCGTGGGCCAGCGGTCCACCACGATCCACCCGTCCGAGACCGTATAGTCGCTCTCGTGGAGCCCGGTCTCCTCGACCAGCTCCCGCGTCAGGCTGCTCGCCAGATCGACCGTCCCATCGGGCCGCATGTCGGCACGGTCAGGTGTCCCGGCGGCGAAATAGACCCTGTCGGCATTGACCGTGTGGTCCGCCATGACGCCGCAGATGAACGCGCCGTCCGATCCGCGCAGCGCCCCCATGGCAAAGCCGTTCGCGACGCTGGTGTCGGGGTAATCCATATCGATCCAGCCAACCAGATTGGCATAATCGGTCTCGAAATAGGTGCTGCGGCAGAGTTCGGGCGAGACGAGAATGTCGCCGAGCAGTAGGACGCGTCCGTTGAACATGCGCGGCTTGGCTGCGACGCGCCGCTGCCAGTTGGCGGCGATTGCCTCGCGATTGTCCTCCGCCCAGGACCATCGCATTGTGTCGAACCGGGCCTCGACGTGCGATACGCGGATGATGATCGCGTCCGATGTCATCGAAGCAATTCGCCTCGGCTGATGAGGACTGCGTTGCCGCCGATCTCCGCCGAGACAAGCGCGCCGTTCTTGATCACCATCTGAAGGTTGATGATGCTCGGCCGTCCCATCTCGACGCCCTGTTCGATGACGATGTCGTGCTCGCCGTCGCCCAGGGGCTCGCATTGCATCAGCGCACCGGCGAAAGAAGCAGCGGCGGAACCGGTCGCCGGATCTTCCGCGACGCCCATGCCGAGCCCGAACATGCGGGCGCGGAAGGCGAGGCCCCCTTCACGATCAAGCCGCGTATACACATAGGCGGCGGGGTGGCTGCTGTCGCCGAACGCCTTCTCCAATGCTTCGACGTTTGGCTTCGCACGTGCCAGAGCGTCGAGCGACGCGACCGGGACCAGATCGTAAGGAACGCCTGCGGAATGTCGGCTCGGCACGTGACGGTCGAACCCGATCTCGGTCGGATCGAGTCCGAGCGCCCAGGCGGATTCGGTGCTCTCCCGGCCGGGGGCCCAGGTTTCCGGCAGTTTCGGAAGGCGGAAACGCGCGCTGCCGCTCGTCTCATTGAGGACTTCGACCGCGCATGGCACGATCCCGACCTTTTCCTTGAGACCGAACGCCACCGCCCCGGGCTTCCCGCCGAGATCGAGAAGCGCGAGCAACACCGCCGTTCCCACGGTGGGATGCCCGGCAAAGGGCAGTTCGCGCTTGGGGGTGAAAATCCGGATGTCGGCGCGTTGCCGCGCATCGTCAGGCGGCAGGACGAAAACCGTTTCGGACAGGTTGAACTCACCCGCGATGGCCTGCATTTGCGCGGTGTCGAGATCCTGAGCATCGAGGACGACGGCGAGCGGATTGCCGGTCAGCGGATCGGCGGTGAAGACATCGAGTGTCACGAAGCGGCGGGCCATGGCGTCAAATCTCCTCGGCGGGAAAACGGCGGGTGGGCGACACGAATTCGTCCTGCGCTGCAACGGTCAGAATCTCGCGCGAGCCGGCCTCGGCGGTGCGTTTGAGCAATCCGAAGATCGAAGCAGAGGATTCGACGAGCGCGGTTTCGGCCGATCTCGAACGAGCATAATGCACAAAGAACAAAGCCGCGATCGCATCCCCGGCGCCGTTTACATTGAGCGAAAGCTTCGGCGTCCGCACGCGCCAGAAACGACCGCCCTCCCCGGCGATCAGGTCGAGTGCGTCGGGAGGCATGTCGCGGGTTTCGATCGACGTGACGAGCACGACCTTGGGGCCCAACCGATGCACCGCCGCGATCGCGTCTTTGACGCCCGCGAGCGAATCCGTCCCGATGCCGGAGAGATATTCGAGCTCGAACTGGTTGGGCGTGATGATGTCGGCCGCCGGAACGGCATGATCCCGCATGAACTCGGGCACGCCCGGACGAACGAAGACGCCGCGACCGACGTCGCCGATCACCGGGTCGCAGCAATAGAGGGCCGCGGGGTTGAGGGCTCGCACCCGCGACAAAGTGGACAGAATGGCATTGCCGATATCAGCCGAGCCCATATAGCCGGACAGGACGCCATCGCAGGCCTGAAGCACGCCCCGATCGGCGATCCCTTCGACCAGTTCCTCGATGGCGGGGCCGTCCACTACCCGGCCTTTCCAGGAGCCATAGCCGGTGTGGTTCGAGAACTGCACCGTGTGGATCGGCCAGACCTCGACGCCGAGCCGCTGCATTGGAAAGACCGCGGAGGAATTGCCCACATGGCCATAGGCCACATGCGATTGTATCGACAGAACGTTCATCTTGGTCGTGCCCAAAAAGCCGACATGGGGTTAGCGCATTGCCACGCCCGCAGCAAATTGCACTCTTTGATCCCAGCCATCACAGATGCATAAGGATCGCGGCCGTTCGGACGGTTGCCTTGAGCTTTCGACGATCCCGGAGAACCCATGAACCTAGAGACCCTCACGCACATTGTCGTCGATTTCGTGCGGGCCAATCGTGAGTTCGCCCCGATCGTGCTGGCGCTGCTGACCTTTGGGGAATCGCTGGCCTTCGTGTCGCTGATCGTCCCGGCGGCAACCATCCTGATCGCGGTCGGCTTTGCCCTCGCTGCAGCCGACATCCCGTTCTGGCAGGCGTGGCTGGGGGCCGTGAGCGGAGGTGTCCTGGGCGGGTGGATCTCCTTTGCCATCGGGCGCCATTACAAGACGAGCGCCTACGGGATGTGGCCGTTATCCCGCGACCCGAGGCTGATCGAGCGTGGCGAGCGTTTCTTCCTGCGGTTCGGTCCCTGGGCCGTTTTCTTCGGCAGGTTCTTCGGTCCGACGCGGGCCGTTCTGCCGTTGATCGCCGGCATCTTCCTGATGCCGGGTGTGCTTTTCCAATCGGCCAATATGGCGTCTGCCTTCGTGTGGGCCTTCATCGTGCTGGCGCCGGGAGCAGGTCTCGCCCAATACCTGCTTTGACCGGGCGCACACGGCGGAAAACCCCGCAATACCGGCAATTTTCCACCATTTCCCCTCTGTTGGTAGAGGTGGCGAGGTGTGGTTGCGGTGCTAGCGTTCCGGCATCGCCAACCCGGAGGCCGCTTCATGACCCAGACCCGTCAGGAAACTTACGACTGGTACGACGAGGCCGATGCGCTGGAGGCGCCGCGTGGGGGCGACGGAGCGCTGCCGGGGTTTCCGATCGCGTGGCAGCATTTTGGCTGGTGGCTTGCCGGCATTGCGTTTTCGGCTATCTGGATCCTCGAAACGTGGACGGCGACTTCCCCGGCACAGAACGCCGTGGGCTCGCTCGCGGAGAGCCTCTGGACCCTCCTTCTGTCGCTCGCCATCTGCCTCGGCATCTATCGCTTCAGCAAGGCTCAATCCCGGCCGCTTGCCCATGTGCTGTGCATCGTGAGCGCCGTGGTGCTTTTGTTGAATCACGCCCTGGCGTGATCCCGATCCGTCCTACGGCCGGTCGGAAATAATCTCGCGGATGCGGTTTGCCAGTGCATCCACTGGGAAGGGCTTCGTGATCATGGCCATGCCGGGGTCGAGAAATCCGCTGGCCGTCGCGGCATTCTCCGCGTAGCCGGTCATGAAGAGCACCTTGAGGCCGGGACGCGTGGTCCGCGCAGCGTCCGCAAGCTGCCGTCCATTCAGGCCAGGAAGCCCCACATCGGTAATCAGCAGATCGATGTCGATGCTCGATTGCAGCAACCGCAGGCCCGAAGGGCCATCATTGGCCAGCAGGACCTGGTAGCCGAGCTCGCGCAGGATGTCGGCCACGAGTTCGCGGACGGTCGGCTCGTCCTCCACCACCAGCACGGTCTCGCCGGACCCGCGCTGGACAGCCGGACGCTCTCCCTTGGGCTCGGCTAGAGCGGCCTCGCCGAGGTGCTTGGGCAAGAACACCTTCACAGTCGTGCCATGGCCGACTTCGCTGTAGATGCGCACAATTCCTTCCGACTGCCTTGCAAACCCGTAGACCATCGAAAGGCCGAGGCCGGTTCCCTCCCCCAGCGGCTTGGTAGTGAAGAACGGGTCGAACGCCTTTTCGGCGACCTCCCGAGACATGCCCACACCGGTGTCCGACACGCACACGCACACATATTCGCCCGGCGCACCCTCGGCCAGCCGCGACGTGTCATGCCGGTCGATGTTGACGTTCGCGGTTTCGAGCACGAGCGTGCCGCCGTTCGGCATCGCGTCGCGCCCGTTGATCGCCAGGTTGAGGATGGCGTTCTCCAGTTGGTGAGGATCGCACAAAGTGGGCCACAGGTCGGCGGTCGGCACGATCTTGATGTCGATCGCTTCACCCGATGTGCGCCGCAGCAGATCCTCCATCGACGCGATCAGATCGTCGGCATCCACCGCCTTGGGGTCGAGGGGCTGGCGGCGGGAGAAGGCCAGCAAGCGGTGGGTCAGCGCGGCCGCGCGGTTCGCCGCGTCGGATGCTGCTGTTGCGTAACGTTGCAGCTCGCCGGTCCGGCCCTGGCGGATGCGGTTCTGCATCATCTCGATCGAGCCGAGGATGCCCGTCAGCAGGTTGTTGAAATCATGTGCGATGCCACCGGTCAGCTGACCAACGGCCTCCATCTTCTGCGATTGCCGGAGCGCCTCTTCGGTCTGTCGAAGGACTTCCGCCTGCTCTTTCTCGGCCGTCACGTCACGGGCCACCGCATAGACCAGATCCTCGTCCGGCACCGCCGTCCAGTGAAGCCATCGGTATGTTCCATTGCGATGCCGGAATCGGCATTCGAAGCTCGTTGTCGCCAATCCCCCGCTGAGCCTCGCGAATTCGGCGATCGTTGCCGGAACATCATCCGGATGGACCATCGCCATGAAGGGACGCGCGGTCGCCTCCTCGAAGGTCCAGCCCAAGGTCCGCTCGAAGGCCGGGTTCACGCTTTGGTAGACCCCGTCCAGATTGCTGACGACGATCAGCTCGCGGCTGACGCGCCAGACGCGATCGCGCTCCTGGGTGCGCCGCGCCACCTGCTCCTCGAGGGTCGCGTTGAGGCGCGCCAGCTCGTGGACGGCGGCCTTCTGATCCTCGATGTCGGTATTGGTGCCGATCCAGCGCGCGACGCGACTGAGTTCGTCCCTGATCGGCAGCGCCCGGGCGAGATGCCAGCGAAAGGCGCCGTCGGCCCGACGAAGGCGAAATTCCGTCTGGTAGACGGCCCCCGTCCGCACCGCTTCCAGCCACAGGGCGCCCGCATTAGGCGCATCCTCTGGATGCAGGATCTCGCTCCAGCGGATCCCATCGAGATCGCCCGGACGGGCGCCCGAATACTCATAAACTTTCTCGTTGAACCAATCGAGCTGGCCCTCGCTGTTAGCCGTCCACACGTGGTTCGGCATCGCCTGCGAGAACGTCCTGAATTTCGCCTCGCTTTCGCGCAGTGCCTCCTCGACGAGCTTTCTGTCGGTGATGTCGTAGACCACCCCGACCCCGCGGGCGAGGCGGCCTTCGGCATCGCGCAACATTTCGCCGCGCCGCGCGATCCACCGCACCTCGCCGTTATCAGGCCGGGTGATCCGGTATTCGGTGTAGTCGAGGGCATTCTCAAGGGACTCGGCGCGAAGCGACCCCACGTTGGGGCGATCGTCCGGATCGACCAGATCTCCCAACGCCGTCAGGGGAAGCACCGCGTCGGCAAGACCCCATAGCCGCCGGAACTCTTCGGACATGCTGACCATGCCGGTCACCGGATCCCATTCAAAGGTGCCAACCCCGCCCGCTTGCTGGGCGATGCGGAGCCGCTCTTCGCTGGAGGCAAGCGCCGCATCGCTCATCCGCTGGGCCGTCCGGTCGCGCAGGACCTTGACGAAGCCCGTCAGAACCCCGCCGGCGTCCCGAACGGTCGTCATCTGGCCGCTGGCCCAGAACCTCGATCCGTCCTTGCGGACCCGCCACCCTTCATCACCCGCGGAGCCCGTATCCCGCGCCTGCCGGCTTTCCCTTTCCACGCGACCGGCGCGGACGTCGTCGGGTATGAAGCACCGGTGAATGGTCTGGCCCACCATCTCGGTCTCGTCCCAACCGAGAATTCGTCGGGCGCCGGCGTTCCAGTGCGTCACGCGTCCCTCCCGATCGAGCGCGATGATCGCAAAGTCGGTGGCGCCGTCGAGGATCTGACGAAGCTCGGTTTCCTTCTCGTGCACCCGCGCTTCGGCCCGGAGCCTGTCGGTCGTTTCCGTGCAGGCGCAGAACGTGCCTTCCACCTGGCCCTGCTCATTGCGGACCGGTGTGTAAGAGAATGCGAAGCTCGTCTCTTCCGGATACCCGTTCCTGTGCATCACGAAGCGGATATCGTCCATATTCGTCCCCACCCCCGCATAAGCCCGATCCATGATCGGCCCGATGTCGGGCAGGATGTCGAACCACACTTCAGCGAAAGGGCTGCCGAGGGCGCCGGGGTGACGATTCCCCAGAATAGAAGCGTAGCCGTCATTGTAGATCATGATGCGCTCGGGCCCCCACGCCACGAACATGGGCTGGCGTGAGCCGAGCATCACGCCGACCAGGGTGCGCAGCGCCGACGGCCACCGCGAGCGTGGGCCGAGCGGGTTATTGTGCCAGTCATACGCGTCGACACGCGTCTGCATGTCACTCATCATGGACGGGCTATCAACCAACTCCGACATCAAGCCCCTGCTCTGCGCTCGAGGTCCGTGAACGGCCAGGGCGCGCAGATTTTTTATAAGGGGCTTCCGCGCGGTGACAATCCTCGGATAGTGCCGGATCGGAATGCCGCATCCCCTGTGACGGAAAGGCAACGGCCAGGCTTAGACGCCGAAAAGGGCGGCCGGAGCCACCCTTTTCCCGTCAGCCATCCATGAAGGGCGGCGAAAACCGTTCGATTGCCTAGTTCCGGCTCTTGTCGACGAGGGCCTTTTCCTTGATCCACGGCATCATGTCGCGCAGACGGCCGCCGACATCCTCGATCGGGTGCGCGGCGTTGCGGGCGCGGGTTGCCTTGAAGGAGGTCTGGTGGACCTTGTTCTCGAGCATCCAGTCGCGGGTGAACTTGCCGGACTGGATGTCGGTGAGGACCCGCTTCATTTCGGCCTTCGTGTCGGACGTGATGATGCGCGGGCCGGTGACGTATTCGCCGTATTCGGCCGTGTTCGAGATCGAATAGTTCATGTTGGCGATGCCTCCCTCATAGATGAGGTCGACGATCAGCTTGACCTCGTGAAGGCACTCGAAATAGGCCATTTCCGGGGCGTAGCCCGCCTCGACAAGGGTCTCGAAGCCGGCGCGGATGAGCTCGACCAGACCGCCGCAGAGGACGACCTGTTCGCCGAAGAGATCGGTCTCGCACTCTTCCTTGAAGGTGGTTTCGATGATGCCGGCCCGACCGCCGCCATTGGCGGACGCGTAGGAGAGGCCGAGGTCATGCGCGTTGCCGGTCGCGTCCTGATGGATGGCGATGAGGGTCGGAACGCCGCCGCCGCGCTGGTATTCCGAGCGCACGGTGTGGCCGGGGCCCTTGGGAGCCACCATCAGCACGTCGAGATCCTTGCGGGGGTCGATGAGGTTGAAGTGCACGTTGAGGCCGTGCGCGAACAGCAAAGCTGCGCCCTGCTTCATGTTGGGGGCGAGATCGGCCTCGTAGATGTCGGCCTGGAGCTCGTCGGGCGTCAGCATCATCACGACGTCGGCCCATTTGGCGGCGTCGGCCACTTCCATGACCTTGATGCCGGCCGTCTCGGCTTTCGCGACGGACGGGGAACCCTTGCGAAGGGCAACGACGATGTCCTTCACGCCGGAATCGCGCAGGTTCAGCGCATGGGCGTGGCCCTGGCTGCCGTAGCCGACGATGGCAACCTTCTTGCCCTTGATCAGATTGATATCGGCATCCCGATCGTAATAGACGCGCATGGTTCTTCAGTCCTCTCCAAGGGGGATCCGCCCCCGATCTTCGTTGTTCGTTGCGCCCCCACATGGGCAATGCGCAACATTCCAGTTTTCCAGCGCCGTTTTAGCGAACAAAGCTGCGCTGGCAAGCGATCGTTTGTCCAAAAATGACTGCGGCTCGTTGGTGCCGCACCGAGGGACGTCGCCACCGACATCCGAAAGATTTCAGCGCCACGATGACATTTTGCCGCCGGCGCGCCAGATATGCATTCTCTCCGACACGCGCGCGAGCCAAGGAACGTCGATGAAACCTCTTGCTACCTCCGATGAAATCCTGACCTTCTGGCGCGAGGCCGGGCCCTCGAAATGGTTCTCGAAAGACGATGCCTTCGACAAGGCCTGCCGGGACCGCTTTCTCCCGACCTATGAGGCCGCCGCCAGGGGCGATCTCAACGAGTGGGAATTGACGCCTGAGGGCGCGCTCGCGGTGATCCTGCTTCTCGACCAGTTCCCCCGGAATATGTTCCGGGGCGACCGTGCGACCTACAAGACCGATCCGGTGGCGCTCCTTGCCGCGGATCGCGCCATCGAGCGCGGTTACGACCAGCAGGTCGAACCTCAGCTTCGCGCTTTCTTCTATCTTCCTTTCATGCATTCCGAAAACTTGGCGGACCAGCAGCGATCGGTGGCCCTCAACGAGACGCTCGGTGCTCCCGAATCCGTCAAATTTGCCCACCACCACCACGATATCATCGCCAGCTTCGGCCGTTTCCCCCATCGCAACGCTCTACTCGGCCGTGAATCCACTCCTGAGGAAATCGCCTTTCTGCAGGAGAGCGATTTTCGCGGTTAGCCTCACATTCCTTCCGCGCCGCGCGCCATCGCGGCGACGCCGGTGCGGGAGACTTCCGCGAGGCCGACGACCGTCATCAGCTTGATGAAGCGCTCGATCTCTTCGGTTGTGCCGGTGAGTTCGTACACGAAGGAGTTCAGCGTCGCATCCATCGTGCGCGCCCCGAAGGCCGCCGCGAGACGCATGGCCTCGACCCGGTGATCGCCCTTGCCGACGACCTTGACGAGGCAGAGCTCGCGCTCCACTGCATCCCCGGTGAGCGTGAGATCGACCACTCGGTGAACCGGCACGAGCTTTTCGAGATGGTTCTTGATCTGCTCGATGATGCTGTCGGTGCCCGCCGTCACGATCGTGACGCGGGAGATATGCGCCTCGTGCTCGGTTTYGGTGACCGTCAGGCTCTCGATATTGTAGCCGCGTCCGGAAAAGAGGCCCGCGATGCGCGCGAGGACGCCAGGCTCGTTGTCGACCACGACCGCGAGAGTGTGGCGGTTGATTGTTTCCACGCGGGTGGCGGCTGGGTAATGTGTGCTCATCTGACTCATGGCTCTTGGAGTTTTCCGGGCGCGATGGCCTCAAGCGGCGTTGCGGTAAGTCTCAATCGGCTCTTCGTCGATTTCGTCGTGGTCTACGATCCAAGTCTCGCGCAAGGCTGCGTCTCGCCATTCTCCGAATGACGGCAGCGACAGCACCGCATCGACGTAGGAGCGAGTATTCGCGTCGAGCATGATCGAGTAGGTGTCGAGACGCGTCACGAGCGGTGCGAACATCGCATCGGCCGCGGAGAATGCGCCGAACAGGAAAGGTCCGCCCTCTCCGAAGCGTTCACGCGCCTGCCGCACGATCTCGCTGAACCGCGCGACATCCGCGGCAACGCCCGCCCCGCGATCCCGCGTCGCGTATTTCCGGCCGAGATTCATCGGACAGGCCGAGCGAAGCTGAGCGAATCCGGAATGCATTTCGGCCGCCACGGAGCGGGCCATCGCGCGGGCCTTTCGATCCCGCGGCCATACCGGCGCGTCGAACGCATCCGCCACGTATTCCATGATGGCGAGACTTTCCCAGACGGTGACATCGCCATCGATGAGGATCGGCACCTTGCCAGCGGGCGAATGCTGCAGATTGCGCGCTTTCGTGTCCGGGAGATCGAGCGGAATCAGGACCTCGTCGAACGCAACGCCGAGCTGCCTCATCAGCAGCCATGGACGAAGCGACCAGGACGAATAGACCTTGTTGGCAATCACGAGCGTGGGCATCGCATTACACCAGCATCTTGCCCTTCTCGTCGATGACGGAACCGAGATCGGTGCCCGCCTCTCCGAGATAATCGTTGAGCAGCATTTCGTTATGGGCTTTCCCCGACGGAATCATCGGGAAGCAATTCTCGGTCTTATCGACCACGCAATCGAAGATCACCGGACGATCGACGTTGATCATTTCGAGAATGGCGGCGTCGAGGTCAGCGGGCTTATCGCAGCGAATGCCGACGCCGCCATAGGCTTCCGCGAGCTTCACGAAATCGGGCAGCGACTGCGAGTAGCTTTCGGAATATCGGCCGCCATGCAGCAATTCCTGCCACTGGCGCACCATGCCCATATACTCGTTGTTGAGAATGAAGATCTTGACCGGCAGGCGATATTGAACGGCCGTAGACATCTCCTGCATGTTCATCAGGATCGAGGCTTCGCCCGCGATATCGACGACCAAGGCCTTCGGATGCGCGAGCTGCGTGCCGATCGCCGCGGGCAAGCCGTAGCCCATCGTGCCAAGACCGCCCGACGTCATCCAGCGATTGGGTTCCTCGAAGCGGAAATATTGCGCGGCCCACATCTGATGCTGGCCGACCTCCGTCGTCACGAAAGTCTCGCGCCCCTTCGTCAGTTCGTAAAGCCGCTGGATCGCATATTGCGGCTTGATGGTTTCCTCCGAGGGCCTGTAGGCGAGGCAATTGCGCGACCGCCAGCCTTCGATCTTGTTCCACCATTCCTTCAGGGCGATCTTGTCGACCTGCGGCGCCGTCTGCCGCCACAACCGCACCATGTCTTCCAGCACGTGCGCGCAATCCCCGATGATCGGGATATCGACCTTCACGTTCTTGTTGATCGACGAGGGATCGATGTCGACGTGAATGCGCTTGGAATAGGGCGAGAACGCATCGAGCCTGCCGGTGATGCGGTCATCGAAGCGCGCACCGATATTGATCATCACGTCGCATTCATGCATCGCGAGATTCGACTCGTAGGTCCCGTGCATGCCCAGCATGCCGAGAAATTGCGGGTCCGCCGCCGGATAGGCGCCAAGCCCCATCAGGGTCGAGGTCACGGGAAAACCCGTGAGGCGAGCAAGCTCGCGCAACAGCGCGGATGCATGGGGACCTGAATTGATCACGCCGCCGCCGGTGTAGAAGACCGGCCGCTTGGCGTTCGCCATCAGCTCGATCGCGGCCTTGATCTTCTCCATGTCGCCCTTGACGGTCGGGCGATAGGTCTTGTGCTGGTTGTTCGTCGGTCGCGTATAAAGGCCCAGCTTGAACTGGATGTCCTTCGGCAGGTCGACCACCACGGGACCGGGGCGTCCGTTCGACGCCACATAGAACGCCTCGTGCAGGATGCGCGGCAGATCCTCGATCGATTTGACGAGATAGTTGTGCTTCGTGCAGTGGCGCGTGATGCCGACCGTGTCGCATTCCTGGAACGCGTCAGAGCCGATCAGATGCGTCGGCACCTGCCCGGTGATGCACACGATCGGGATCGAATCCATCATCGCGTCGGTGAGGCCGGTCACCGCGTTCGTCGCACCGGGACCGGAGGTCACCAGCACGACGCCTACCTTGCCGGAGGACCGCGCATAGCCTTCCGCCGCATGGACGGCGCCTTGCTCGTGGCGCACCAGAATGTGCTTCACCTGGTCCTGGTGGAAGATCGCATCGTAGATCGGGAGCACCGCGCCGCCCGGATATCCGAAAATATGCTCGACGCCCTGGTCCTGCAGGGTGCGGATCACCATTTCGGCTCCCGTCATGGTCTCGCTCATGTCACTCGCTCCGTCGGTCTCTGGTCTTTGTTGGTCTGGATCGATTAGGCAATAAAAAAGGCCCCTCGTGGGGGGCCTGTGCGCCATCGCCGGATCTGCAGGCTAACCCTGCTCCGTCGATGGCGTTCGTACTACGAGAATAACCTTGCGCACGGGTGCGTCTCTCATTTTCAAAAGTTGCGCAGACGCTAGCCGAAGCTCTTGATCCGGTCAAGCGATCTCGCATTTGGCGATTAACAGCCCAGCTTTTATGATAAGCGGCTCCTTTTCAGCAGGTTCTCATGCCCGATACGTCCGCTCCCCCCTCGTCGCCCGCACGCGGACCCCACGTGACCGCGCGCGCCCTTTTGCTGGGCGACCGCATCGATGTGGCGGGCCTCGAGCGGAGCGATCTTCTGTCGACCGCGCCCCTCGCCTTCAAGGCCGGCCAGGATGGATTCGTCGCGCTGTTCCGCTTCGGCGTCGCCGTACTGGTGGGCCTCACGCCGCTCGAGGAAGACGAAGTCATCCGTGGCCTGCGCCAGCGCGTCGTCGGCGAATTTGCGCGCCACGAGGAAGAGACCGCGATTCTCGAATTGCTGCCCGAGAAGGACGACCAGATTCCGCCCGGCGGCCCGATCTTCATCAAGGACCTGTCCCCCGCCCGCCTCGTCGTCATCGCCGATGCCCTGTCGAAGAGCGTCGTGCTGGCCCGCGACGAGAAACAGGCGGCCGCCGTCTTCGAGCAGGTCGAACCCTTTGCGCGCTATCTGGCCGAAAAAGGCCGGCGGCCGGCGGGGCGACGCGAAATCCTCAAGCATATCGGCAATGCGCTGTTGGTCCGGCAGCGGGTCTCCGGCAGCGTGGCGGTCGAGGAAAAGCCTGACGTCCTGTGGGATCGCCCCGACCTCGAGCGCCTTTATGCCCGTCTCGAGGACGAATACGAACTAAAGGAGAGGGCCGCGTCCCTGCACCGCAAGCTCGACGTCATCGGCGATACGGCCCAGGCCCTGACCGACCTGATCGACACGGAGCGGGGCCTGCGGCTGGAGCTGATCATCGTGCTGCTGATCGTCTTCGAGATCTTCATCACTTTCTATCAGATGTGGACCGGTCAGGGCGGTCACTGAACATCCGAAGGGCAGCATCATAGCCCTCCTCAGGCGCAACCCACGTCCAATCCGCGAGCTGGTGCCTGAACCAGGTGAATTGCCGTTTCGCGTACCGCCGCGTATCCCCCTGCCCCCGTGTGATCGCCTCTTCGAGATCGATCTCGCCCCTCAGATGGGCCATGAGACCCGGCACGCCATGCGCCCGCATGGCCGGCAGCATGGGGTCGAGGTTCCGCACCGCCAGCGCCCGGACTTCGTCGAGCGCGCCGGTCTCCATCATGGTGACGAAACGCCGGTCGATGCGCTGTCTCAGCTCGTCGCGCTTCGGCGAGAGGAACAGCTTGACCACGCGCCGGTCGGCCAGCGGACCCGGCCGGCGGGCGCCGTGGAACGACGCCAGGGGGCGCCCGGTCGCGGCGACGATTTCCAGCGCGCGCTGGACCCGCAGGCGATCGGACGGCCGCAAGCGGGAAGCGGTTTCGGGGTCGCGCTCGCTGAGAAGCCTGTGCAAGGCGGGGGTTGCGAGGCCTTCGCTCTCGCGCCGAACCTGCTCGCGGACTTCATCCGGCACCGCAGGCATGTCAGACAAGCCCTCGGTCAGCGCCTTGAAATACAGGCCGGTCCCGCCGACGAAAATCGGCAAGCGCTCCGCACCGCATTCCGCAAGCGCCGACAYGGCATCGACCATGTAGCGACCGACCGAGAAGTTGACGCCCGCATCCACGTGGCCGAACAGCCGGTGCGGCGCTTCCGCCTCTTCCTCAACGGTGGGCCGCGCGGTAATCACCCGGAGATCGCCGTAAACCTGCATCGAATCCGCATTGATCACGACGCCGCCGAGAGTCTTTGCCAGCTTGATCGCCAATGCGGACTTGCCTGACGCGGTCGGCCCTGCAATGAGAATCGCGCCGATTCCGACGTCACTCACAAACGGTCCCCACGATGGCATCTCCCCAGGATTTCATGGTCGCGACGCTCGTCGCCAACCCCTCGCGACGGGCCGTTACCGATGCGTTGGTGGCAAGGGTCGCAAGGGCGCTCGGAGATGAAACGCAACATGCCGTCCTGGCAAGCGGAATCGCCGCCGACCTGTTCCCCCATGCGGAAATCCACCCGGCCATCGTCGAGGCCCGTCTGAGAGCCGAGATCGGCGATGAGCCGATCGACATCGTGATCCAGCCGGTCGCCCAGCGGCGAAAGAAGCTTTTCCTCGCGGACATGGATTCCACGATGATCGGGCAGGAATGCATCGACGAGCTCGCCGATTTCGTCGGCCTGAAGGCCGAGGTCTCGGCCATTACCGAGCGTGCCATGAACGGCGAGATCGCCTTCGAGCCGGCTTTGCGGGAGCGCGTCGCCCTGCTGCGGAACCTGCCGGTCGGCGTCGTCGACGAAATCATGGAAAGCCGCATCACCCCCACGCCCGGCGGCCGGGCGCTGGTCCAGACCATGCGGGCCAACGGGGGTTACACCTGTCTGGTGTCGGGCGGCTTCACACTGTTTACCGGCCCGGTGGCGTCCAGGATCGGCTTTCACGAACATCGGTCGAACACCTTGATCGTGGAGGGCGAACGCTTCTCCGGACTGGTACAGGAGCCGATCCTCGGCCGCGAAGCCAAGCTCGCCACCTTGATCGAACTGCGCGATCGACTTGGCCTCGCGCCCCACGAGACCCTGGCCGTGGGCGATGGCGCCAACGACCTTGCGATGCTGGGCGAGGCCGGTCTCGGCGTGGCGTTCCGGGCCAAGCCGGCTGTTGCCGCAGCGGCACATGCGAGGATCGACCATGGCGACCTGACGGCGCTGCTTTATGCGCAGGGCTATGCCGAAGGATCGATTGCCTCTTAACATTCTATCCTGGTGTGAGGTTATTTATCTTATACAACTAGGAATTGATTGCTGCGATTAATGTGACGATATAACGCTGTTACGTCATTTTGTCGCAGGAACCGGCCATGCCTACACCCACGCCGCCGAACACCGCACCCCATCTCGGTATCCAGGGTACGGACATGCACGTCCTCGAGACTACCAGCAACGGAACCTACCTCGGCACGCTCCTCGGAACCGATAACGAGGGCGACGCGGTGTCCTTCTCGCTCCTCCACGATGCAGGCGGCCGTTTCGCCATCGTCAATGGCCGGCTGGTCGTGGCGGATAGTTCTCTTCTCGACTATGAGACCGCTTCCAAGCACGACATCGTCATTCGCACCATGGACAGCCGAGGCGCCTATCGCGATTCTCTCGTCAGGGTCTATGTGAGCGATGTGGAAGCCGACAGTCACGGCGCTCCGCCTCCTCCCGCGGTCAATCAAGCCCCGGTGGTGCTCGGCCTCAAGGGCGATCACGTTACGCAGCACTGCAATCCCGGCAATATTATCGGATACGTCGAGGCGGTGGATCCGGATGGCTACACGTTGACATACTCGCTGGTCGACAGCGCCGGGGGCCGCTTTGCCCTCACGCGCGGGAACCAGATCGTAGTCGCCAACGGCGCGGCCATCGACTACGCGACCGCGCAATCGCACACCATCAAAGTGAGGGTTCAAGACATTCACGGCGGCTCCCACGAGGAAGAGCTGACGGTCCATGTCTACAATCCGAACAGCGGCGACCCGGTGCCCGTTCCTCCCTCGACTCCGGCGGGCGCGGTTGTCGGTACCGAGGGTAACGACACCCTGAACGGCAACACCAGCGACCAGACCTTTTATGGACTCGGCGGTGACGACGACATCCATGGCAATGCCGGAAACGACTGGATCGATGGCGGCGCCGGCAACGACGACATGTGGGGCGGCGAAGGCAACGACACCTATGTGTTGGAAACCGGGAACCGGAACCTTCGATTATATTTTCGACGGAAGCGGCAGCGATAAAGTCCGCATCGACGCGCTGGCCTCCGACCTGACCTTCATTCGGGACGCGACCATGGGAGGACTTACCATCACCTCCGGCGGGTCGACGCTCAATATCGGCGGATATTTCAACGGACTGCCCTTGGGCGGGCCGATCGAAGAATTGATCTTCTCGGACGGTACGGTTTGGACGCTTCAGCAAGTTCTGCAGGCTGTGGCCCCCTCGCCTCCGCCTCCGCCACCCAACCACGCTCCTACCGACATTGTCCTGTTCGGCGACGCCATTCATGAAAATGCGCCCAACACCTCGGCGTTCGGCCACTTCCTCGCCCGGGACCCCGACGGCAATTTCCTGACCTACTCCCTCGTCGACGACGCCGGGGGACGCTTCAGCCTGCACGAGAACATGCTGATCGTGAACGACGGATCGAAGCTCGATTACGAGACCAATTCGACACACAATATTACGGTTCGGGTCACGGATTCTCTTGGTCTATCGACCGACAAGACTTTCACGATCCGCGTGCTCGATGTTCCTGAAATACCATCGCCGGACAACCACGCTCCCATCGAGCTGCACATTTACGGCGATGTCGTGCACGAGAACGCCCAGGAGGGCATGGCCGTCGGCCACGTCAATGCACGCGACATCGATGGCGATCTGCTTGACTACACGCTGCTGAATGACGCCGGCGGCCGCTTCCGGCTTCAGGGCAACATGCTGGTTGTGAAGGACGGATCGAAACTCGATTTCGAAACCAACACCTCGCACGAGATCAAGGTCCGCGTCACGGATTCGCGCGGCCTCTCGACGGAGAAGACCTTCGTCATCAGCGTGCTGGACGTGCCGGACGAAGTGTCGATCGGCGTCAATCTCAGCCTCGTCGGCGACACGGTGCTCGAAAACTCGGGCGAATACACGGTCGTTGGACATCTGGAGCCCGTCGAGGTTCCTGCTGAGCTGATGTCGTACGAACTCGTCGACAACGCGGGCGGGCGCTTCAAGATTGTCGGCAACAAGATCGTCGTGCAGAAGGACGCCGATCTCGATTATGAGTCAGTCCAATCCCATGCCGTTACGGTTCGGATGACGGGCCCGCAAGTGAACTTCACCAAGACGTTCACGATCCACATCGGCGATGTCGACGACGATCAGCAGCCTCCACCCCCGCCTCCGACTGAGAACCACGCGCCCATCGACATCCTCCTGTCGGATCAGACGATTTCGGAGAACAGCGAGAACGGGACAGTCGTCAGCGTGCTCTTCGCCAAGGACCCGGACGCCGGCGAGACCTTCACGTACACTTTGCGGGATAACGCGGATGGACGTTTCGCGATCGTTGGCGATGAGCTCGTCGTCGCGGACGGCGCCCGACTCGATTACGAATCGGCGTCGTCGCATACGGTGACCATACGGGTGACCGACTCCCACGGAGCCTCTTTCGACAAGGTATTCACCATCTTGCTGGAAGATGAAACCGATGAGACCGGCGGAGACGCCAACGACACCATCATGGGTGGCGACGGCGATGAAGTGCTGTCCGGCAATAACGGTCACGACTCCATCACGGGCGGCGCGGGCGACGATTCCCTGTCGGGCGGGGGCGGCGATGACCGGCTCTTCGGCGGACGCGGCGAGGATGTGCTGTCCGGCGATCTGGGCGCGGACACCCTGACCGGCGGTGCTGGCAAGGACACGTTCGTCTTTGCAACGAAACTCGGCAAAGGCAATGTCGACCGCATCACGGATTTCTCCGTCAAGGACGATACGATCGAATTGTCCAAGTCGATCTTCAAGGCGATCGGCAAGAAGGGCGTCCTCGCAAAAGACGCCTTTGCCCTCGGCGCGAAGGCCCAGGACGCGGAGGATCGGATTCTCTACAACGCCAAGAACGGCAAGGTCTTCTATGACGCAGACGGCTCCGGCGACAAAGCCGCGGTACACTTTGCGACGCTGAAAAAAGGCTTGAGCAGCCTTTCCAACCTGGACTTCTTCATCGTCTAAGGACCATTCTCGATATGTAACGATCAGAGGGCCCCACCGGGCTCTCTTTTCATTTCCAGGCCGGTCTCAATATCCCTGTCTGCCGCTCGCGCCTGTCTTGCAGACCGCCTTATCGGGTTCCGGGATCGGCCGGCAAACCGCCCCTTCTGGTGACATCGGTCCGTATTGATCGTGGTGCCCCGTGAAGGTTTCGCTCCTCGGGGCGATAAGCCTTCGGCGCAGCGCTGAAAATCTCGCGAACCGGCAAGACCATCTTCGTTGTCGTGCTGCTCCGCGAACTGGCTGGGAAGCCGCCATCCTACGGAAAAATGGAAGCCCAACAAAAAAGGCGGCCCGAAGCCGCCTTTCTTAAAGTTCCGTGACGCGCCGGCTACTCGATCGACAACGCGACGAACCGCACTTCGCCTTGCGGGGTCGCAACCAGCAGCAGGGCGGATTTGCGGCCCTGGCTCTTGAGGTTGTCGATCCGCTTGGTGACGTCCGCCGGGCTCGCGACCGGCTCCTGGCTGATCTCGACGATCACTTCGCCGGCCTGGATCCGCTTGTCGGCCGCGGCCGAGTTGGGATCGACCCGGGTGATGACGACGCCCTTCAGATCGTCCTTCAGATTGAAGCGGCGGCGCAGCTCGTCGTTGATGCCTGCGAGATTGAGGCCCAGTGCCTGGCGGGTGACCGTCGGAGTGTCGGTGGAGGGCGCCTGCAAGGTTGCCTGCTTCTCGCCATCCTCCAGACGTCCGAGCGTCACCTGCTTCGTGAGTTGCTGGCTCTTTCGCACGATCACCACGTCCACGGCCTTGCCGACGGGACTCGAGGCGACGATGCGCGGGAGATCGCGCGATTCCTTGACCTCCTTGCCGTCGAACTTGACGATGACGTCGCCGACATCGAGCCCGGCCGGTTTGGCCGGGCCTTTGTCGTCCACGCCGGCGATGAGAGCGCCGCGCGCGGCGCCAAGGTTGAGCGCTTCGGCGGTGGCGTCGTCGACGTTCTGGATGCGGACGCCGAGCCAGCCGCGACGGGTTTCACCGAATTCGCGAAGCTGCTCGATGACCGGGACCGCAGTCGACGCCGGAACGGCGAAGCCGATGCCGACAGAGCCTCCCGTGGGCGAGAGGATCGCCGTGTTGATGCCAATGACCTCGCCGTCCATGTTGAACAAGGGGCCGCCCGAATTGCCCTTGTTGATGGCAGTGTCCGTCTGGATGTAATTGTCGTAGGGACCGGATTCGATGTTGCGGCCGCGAGCCGAAATGATCCCCGCGGTGACGGAGCCGCCGAGGCCGAACGGGTTGCCGATGGCCATCACCCAATCGCCGGGACGCAGTCGGTCGGACTCGCCGAATTTCACGGCTTTAAGCGGCTTGTCGCTTTTTACCTTCAGGACCGCGAGATCGACCTTGGAATCCTTGCCGATGATCTCCGCTTTCAGGCGGGTGCCATCGGGAAAGATCACGCTGATGTCGTTCGCGTCGCCGATCACGTGATTGTTGGTGACAACGATACCGGACGGGTCGATGACGAAACCCGATCCGAGCGAATTCGAGCGCCGCTGGCGCTGCGGAGCGTTTTCCCCGCCCCCGTTGCCGTTGCCTTGACCGCGCCGGTTGAAGAACTCCTCGAACAGGTCTTCGAAGGGTGTGCCGGGCGGGAGCTGCGGCAGGGTGCGGTTGCGGGCTTCGACCGTGGTCGAGGCCGAAATGTTGACCACCGCACCCGTTACCTCCTCGGCGAGATCCGCGAAGGATTCAGGGGCCGAGCGGGCCTGGGCCGCCATCGGCACCGAAGTGGTCAAAAGGGTCACGACCGCCAGGCAGGACGCCGCCAACCGGAACCTTGACGGCCGGGGCGCTGGTCGGGATGAGGCTGGCGCATTCATCGTGTGGTCCATCGACGATCCTCTCTGGAGAGCTCTAAATTTGGTTGATCCATATCGCCATTCAAGCGTCGATTGCGGCGGAAGCGGGGCTAAATTTCAGCTCAGATGACGGATGCCCCACACGATCGCGACACCGACGACGGCTGAAATAATGCCGACGACCCGCATTCGGTCGCTCGGGCTGTGGGCGGCCTCATACATCGCCCGCCGCATCCCGTCGGGGAATGCTGCAAACAATATGCCCTCGACCGCGAGAGCGAGGCCGAGGGCTGATATGAGGTCGAGCATATGCGCTTATTGCGCCGGTGCCGGCTGGGTCGGGCGGGCGGCGTCAGCCGCGCCGTTCCGACCGCCGGACGCATCGTTGAAGAACCGGAAGAAATTCGATGTCGGGCTCAGGACCAGACGGGTATCGGACGATTTCAATCCAACTTCATAGGCCTGCATCGAGCGATAAAAGGCGAAGAAGTCGGGGTCCTGTCCGAAGGCCTCCGCGAGGATGCGGTTCTTGTCGGCGTCGCCCTGGCCGCGCAATTCCTCAGACTGGCGGTTGGCTTCGGCGCGGATGACGACGGCGTCACGCTCGGCCTTGGCACGGATCGTCTGCGCCCGCTGTTGCCCGTTCGCCCTCAGATCGGCCGCCTCCCGCTCGCGCTCGGTGCGCATGCGCTGATAGACAGCCTGGCTGTTGGCCGCTGGAAGATCCACGCGGGTCAGCCGGACATCGACCATTTCGATTCCGAGGCTTGCGGCCTGCCGGTTCACGTCCACCTGGATCCGGTTCATCAATCCGCCGCGCTCTGTCCGCACGATGGCGTCGCGCGAGGCGCTCGCCAGGACGTTACGCATGGCGGAGTTGGTGAAGCTGGTCAGGCGCTGGTTCGCCAGCGGAATGCCACCGACCGCCTGATAGAATTTCAGCGGATCGACGATTCGGTAGCGCGTGAAAGCATCCACCTCGAGATTCTGGCGGTCGGCCGAAAGCAGGGTCTGGACGGGAAGGTCGAGGTCCAGAACGCGCTTGTCGAAATACGTCACGTTGTCGATGAGCGGCATCTTGAAATGCAGGCCCGGATCGTCCTTGATTTCGGCCTGCACCGCGCCGAAGCGCAGCACGAGCGCATTCTGGGTTTGCTGGACGAAGTAGACCGAGCTGTAGAGCACGATCACCACCACACCGATGAGGATCAGCAAACCGGTGCGAAGAGCGGAGTTGTTCATCGCGTTGCTCCCGGCTGCGCCGCAGTTCCGGCCTGGGGAGCCCGACGCATTTCGTTGAGGGGTAGGTAAGGCACGACGTTCTGGCTGCCCTGATCGATGATGATCTTGTCGACCCCACCGTAGACGCGCTCCATCGTCTCGAGGAAAATCCGCTCGCGGCTGACCGCCGGGGCTTTCCGGTATTCCTCGTAGACCTGCCGGAAGCGACCCGCCTGACCCGACGCATCGGCGACCGATTGCTCGCGATAGCCTTCGGCCTGCTGCACGGTCCGCGCGGCGTCGCCTCGGGCTTCCGGGATGATCCGGCTGGCGAAGGTCTCGGCCTCGTTCTGCACGCGCACGGCGTCCTGCTGCGCCGCGTTCACGTCGAAGAAGGCCTGCTTCACATCGGCGGGCGGCTGCACGGCCTGCATCTGCACCACGTTGATGAGAACGCCCGCGCCGTAGGCATCGAGGGTTTCCTGCATGATCTGGCGAACTTCCTGGGCGACGCTCGCCTGCTCAGTCGTGAGAACGGCCTGGATGTTGCGCCGTCCGATGACCTCGCGCATGGCGCTCTCCGCCACGGCCTTGATGGTGCCCTCCGGGTTTTGGAGATTGAACACGAAATCCTGGGCGCGGGCGGCGTTGACCTGCCACACGGCATCGAAATCGATATCGACGATGTTCTCGTCCCCCGTCAGCATCAGGCTTTCCTCGATCACGTCACGAGAGCGCTGCTGCGCATTGGCGGACGAACGATAGCCGACTTCGATGCGCTGCTGCTCCGTGACGTTGGGCTTGATCACCCGGCCGATCGGGTAAGGCAGGTTGTAGCGAAGGCCCTCCCCTGTCGTGCCCTTGTACTTGCCGAAAATCATGTTGATGCCGACCTCGCTCGGCCGAACGGTGTAGAAACCGGTCAGGAGCCAGATCACAATGGCGCCGAGGAGAAGCGCGATCAGACCTTTGCCGCCCATCGAGCCGCCCGGCATGATGGTTTTGAGGCGATCCTGGCTGCGGCGCAGGATGTCTTCGAGATCGGGGGGGGCACCGTTGCCCTGGGGGCCACCGGAACCCCATGGGCTCTTGCCGCCGCCCGATCCGCCACGTTGGCCCCATGGGCCTCCGCCGCCGCTTTGGTTACTCCAAGGCATAGGTCGCTTTTCCTCACTCTGAAAAGACCGGCCATCTGACAGCCGATAGGATTACGAGGCGGTTGTGGGTGGTCTGTCTCCCGCCTGTCAAGGCTGCGAGTTGGGGATTGAGGAAGCTTTCTTCAACCGTAGCCGGGGTCAGCTTCGCCTTTCGAGATCGATAAAGGTGAACGAATGTTCGTCATCGGGGCCCTTTGGAAGCTCTTGCCGACGAATCTCCCGGAATTCGGCCGGGCTGACGGCCGGAAAAATCGCGTCTCCGGACGGGCTGGCGTGGACCCGTGTCAGGAAAATCTTCTGAACGTGAGGCAGCGCAAGGGCGTAGATCTCGGCGCCCCCGACGACTGCCACCTCGGTGGTCCCCATGTCCCGCGCCAGACGCTCCCCCCGGGCCGCTGCATCCTCCCAGCTTCGCGCCACATGGACGCCCTCCGCCTCGAAAGCCCGATCCCGGGTCAACACGATGGTTTCCCGGCCCGGCAGGGGCTTGCCGATGGATTGGAAAGTCTTCCGGCCCATGATCATGGGCTTGCCCCAGGTGAGATCCCGGAAACGCCTGAGGTCCGTCTTGAGACGCCAGAGGAGACGATTGTCGCCGCCGATCACCCCGTTATCGGCGGCGGCCACGACAAGGATGAGGGATACGGTCATGGTTTCTTCTATTACGAGTGTTTCAGGTCTTCGCAAGCCTCCCCAAGGCCTCTCCCGTCACCCGTTGAACCGTCCATTCGTCCATCGGAACCGCCCCGAGAGATCGATAGAAGCGAAGCGCGGGCTCGTTCCAGTCCAACACCCACCATTCCAGGCGAGCCAGATCCTCTGCGACGCATCGGCGGGCGAGATTTCGCAGCAGGGCCTTGCCGACGCCCTGGGACCGGAATTCCGGCCGGACGAAGAGATCTTCCAGATAAAGCCCGTGGCGACCGCGAAAGGTCGAAAAGTTGTAGAACCACAGAGCGAAGCCGGCAGGCTCTCCGTTCCATTCGGCGATATTGGCGAATACCTTTGGCTGCCCGCCGAACAGCGCCGCTTCGATGTCGTGCCGGGTGGCGTCGACCTCGTGGGTCAGCTTCTCGAAGGCGGCCAGTTCCTGAACGAAGGCGAAGATCAGAGACGCATCGGCCGGTTCGGCTTTGCGGATAACGAGTGACATCAGGCGAATCTTTCCGCGACAACACGCCGCCGCGCAGCATCACGCCTCCGCTTCCTCACCGTCAACCCGCCGGGACGAACCCCATTCGTTCAGGACCGCGTTCATGTCGTCGAGCACGAAGAAACGCGCGCTCTCGGCATCGTATCCGTCGTCGAGGAGGGCATCGTAATCCGTCAGGCGATGGCGGATGTAGGAGACCAGGGAAAGCCAGGCCGCGGCATCTGGCAACGCGGTCCGCAAACCCCGGCTGACGAGGGCGTGGTCGGTAACGGCTTCGAATTCATGACGAGGAATGCGCGGCGCCAGAACGCGGACTGCGCTTTCAATGGCTTCCCGCCGGTTCATGGTTCGACCCGCACACCAATCCAGACTGGCCATGTCGCATCCGTGACGTTCGCCATGAGGTTGGACCAGGGAACGTCCGACGCCAAGAAGCCGCGTTGAAGTCTCCACGGCAATTTTGCGTCAGGCCGACCGGGCGGCTAGCCTCCATACGTGATCGTGACCCGGTCAGCCGCGTCCCGGGCCGCGTTGCGAGCCGCCTCCGTCGTCTCCGACAGGGCGAGCGCGACACCCATGCGACGATAGGGCCGCGTCGTCGGCTTGCCGAAGATCCGGACCTCGACCTCGGACCCTTCCGCGCCCCGCAGCGCGTCGGCAAGCCCGGTGACGGTGAAATCATCGGCGTCCCGATCGGCGAGAATGACGGCGGATGCGGAGGGTCCGTGGAGCGTGACGCCGGGAATCGGCAATCCCAGGATGGCGCGGACGTGAAGATCGAACTGCGAAAGATTCTGCGAGATGAGCGTGACCATGCCGGTGTCGTGCGGCCGGGGTGACAATTCGGAGAAGATCACCTCGTCCTTGGCCACGAAAAACTCGACGCCGAAAACGCCATAGCCACCAAGGTTATCGACGACCTTGGCGGCCATTTCCTTCGCGTCGTCGAGGGCTTTCCGGGTCATGGCGACCGGTTGCCACGATTCCCGATAATCGCCCCGTTCCTGCCGGTGACCGACCGGCTCGCAGAATTTGACGCCGTCCCGCGTTCGGACGGTCAGCAGGGTGATTTCGTAATCAAACGGCACGAATTCCTCGACGATCACCTTCCGGCGATCTCCACGCATGTTGCCGACCGCGTCGTCCCACGCCTTTTCGAGATCGTCCGCATGGCGCACGGTGCTCTGCCCTTTGCCCGAGGACGACATGACCGGCTTGATGACGCAGGGCAGGCCCGTGAACGACGCGCCGGCCAGAACCTCCTCGAGGCTTTCCGCGTAACGATAGCGGGAGGTTCGCAAACCAAGCTCGGCCGCCGCGACGTCGCGAATGCGATCGCGATTCATCGTCATATAGGTGGCGCGCGCCGAAGGCACGACCGCGTAGCCCTCGGCCTCGACCTCCTGCAGGACCTCCGTTCTGATCGCCTCCACTTCGGGCACGATATAGTCCGGACGATGCTTGTGGATGACAGCGCGCAGGGCCTCGGCATCCAGCATCGAAAAAACCTCGGCCTCGTCGGAGACCTGCATCGCGGGCGCCGCCGGATAGGCATCGCACGCCACGACGTAACAGCCATACCGCTTGGCCGAGATTGCGAATTCCTTGCCCAGCTCGCCGGAGCCGAGGAGCAGGATCTTTGCGGTGAAAACCATGGCGGGGTCCATCTTGTGCGAGACGCCAGACGCTTACCAAGAAACGGCGTGGCCCGCGAAGAAAACGTTCGAGCGACCCGCTACCCGCAGAAATCCTAAACCGCCACCGGGGCCTTGATGTAGGGGTGCGATTGGTAGTCCAGGATCTCGAAATCGTCGAAACGGTAATCGTCGATCGAGGCCGGCCGGCGCTTCAGATGCAGCCTCGGCAGCGGATAGGGCTCCCGAGACAATTGCAATTGCACCTGGTCCAGATGGTTCGAATAGATGTGCGTGTCGCCCCCGGTCCAGACGAAGTCTCCGACCTCCAAGCCGCATTGATCCGCGACCATGTGAACGAGCAGGGCGTAGCTGGCAATATTGAAGGGAACGCCCAGGAATACGTCAGCCGAACGCTGATAGAGCTGGCATGACAGCCGCCCTTCGGCCACGTAGAACTGAAACAGGCAATGGCAGGGCGCCAGCGCCATCTTGTCGATCTCGCCGGGGTTCCAGGCGGACACGATGAGGCGGCGCGAATCGGGATTGCGCTTGATCTCCGCGATCACCCCCTGGATCTGGTCGACGGTTGTCCCGTCGGCTTTCGGCCAGGACCGCCACTGACGGCCGTAGACGGGTCCGAGATCGCCGTGTTCGTCCGCCCATTCGTCCCAGATCGTGACGCCGTTCTCCCGCAGGTAACGGATATTGGTGTCGCCTTTGAGGAACCACAGCAATTCGTGGATGATCGAGCGCAGATGGAGCTTCTTCGTCGTCACCAAGGGAAATCCGCCGGCCAGATCGAATCGCATCTGGTGTCCGAAAACGGACAAAGTTCCGGTCCCCGTGCGGTCGTCCTTGCGGACACCCTCGGCGAGAATTCGGCGCAGCAGATCGTGATAGGCTTGCATTTCAGGCTCCTTGGCCGATCATAGGCCGCGCGGCAAGGTGTGTCCGAGGGGCCATTTCGTCCTCCGGCGATTTTTCCCCCGCTCTTTCAAAATGGTCTGGTGCTTCCTATAATCATGTGTCCGATCGCTGGATCTATCGGGGCGCCGAGGCTATCGGTCAATCTCATCGGAAACCGGGCACCACCCGGACCTTTTCTATTATCCTTTCCAAAGGCTGCCGCATGGCGAACAAAGACCTTATCCGGTACGATCTTCTGGTACAGGACGCACTCAAGGGCGTCGTGCGCCGCGTGCTGATCGATGCCGGCAAGGAGGGCCTGCCTGGCGAACATCATTTCTATATCTCGTTTCGGACGGATTTTCCCGGGGTTCGGATCTCGAACCGCCTGCGCGAAAAATACCCGCAGGAGATGACGATCGTGATGCAGCACCAGTTCTGGGACCTGATCATCACCGAACACACCTTCGAGGTCGGCTTGTCCTTCTCGGGCGTGCCGGAGAAATTGCTCATCCCGTTCGACGCCCTGACGGGCTTCTTCGATCCCTCCGTGCAGTTTGGGCTGAAGTTCGATTCGCCCGAAGGCGAGGACGAAGACGAAGAGGCTTCCCCGCCGATGCCGGAAGCCCGCGACAGCTCCGATCCCGTGGCATTGAAGGCTCCCCGCAAGGGCCAGGGCAGCGACAAGAAGGTCGAGCCCAAAAAGGCGCCTCGCGCGGCCCCCGAGGCAGCGGAGCTTTCGGACGAGTCGGAGAAATCCGCCGCGGACAAGCCGGCATCCGATGCCGATTCGAGCACCGCGCAAGTTGTGAGCCTGGACGCATTCCGCAAGAAAAATTAATCCACACGGAAGCATGCGCCGGCCGCCGTCTTCCCCACCACCGAAACTGAAAACGGGGAGGCCGTCCTGAAAGTTCTGCGCGCCAGCAGCTCGATTGATTTCGGAACGTTGTTCGACGCGAGCCCGAACCCGTACGTGTTGCTGTCGCCCGGCCTCACCATCGTGGGAATGAACGACGCGTATCTGCGGGTCACCATGCGCAGCCGCGAGGAGATCCTCGGCAAGAACATGTTTGAGGCCTTTCCCGGAACGCCGGATGAGTTGGGTCGCATCAATGTCGCGCAATTGCAGGAATCGCTGGCCCGTGTGTTGCGGGACCGCGTACCTGACCACATTCCGCTGATTCAATACGACATCCCGCGCCCTGACGGCGGCGGCTTCGAGGAGCGTTACTGGAGCGCCACGCACACTCCGGTTTTCGACGATGCCGGCGATCTCGCCTACATCCTGCAGCACACGGTCGATGTCACGGAGTTGCACCACCTGCGACAGGCACGACGGTACCAGGGTGGTGGAGCCTCAGCCCTCGTGGAGGCCGGCATCCTCAACCGGGCGCGGGCTGTCCAGGAGCAAAACGAGGTCCTCTCGGAGGAACGCCAGCATCTGAGACGATTGTTTGAGCAAGCGCCCGGATTCACCGCGGTGCTGAGTGGACCCGACCATGTCTTCGAAATGGCCAATGCCGCCTATGTAGAGGTCGTGGGCAATCGCGACATCCTCGGCAAACCGGTGAGCGAAGCGCTGCCGGAAGTCGCCTCGCAAGGTTTCATTGCGCTTTTGGACCGGGTGTTCGCCAGCGGCCAACCCTTCGTGGGACGCGGCGTGCGGCTATTCCTGCGCGCTGGCGAATCCCAGCAGCCATCGGAGCGCTTTCTCGATTTTGTCTATCAGCCGATCCACGATGAACAAGGCAAGACCGTCGGCATCTTCGTGCTGGGCAACGACATCACCGACCAGAAGCGCGTCGAGGACGAGCTTCGCGATTACCGGGAGCATCTGGAGCGATTGGTCGAGGACCGCACCAAGGCGCTCGAGGAAAGCGAGACCCATCGTCGTCAGGCCCAGAAAATGGAAGCGATCGGGCAACTGACCGGCGGCGTCGCGCACGACTTCAACAACCTGCTCGCCATCGTCATCGGCAATGTGGAACTCGCGAACAAGCGCGTGACCGACCCGAAAGTGAAGAGCCTTTTGGGAAATGCGCTGCAGGCCGGCGAACGCGGTGCGAAGCTGACGCGGCAATTGCTCGCATTCGCACGACAGCAGGCGCTCTCGCTGGAGCCCACCGACATCGTGCAGGCGGTCCACGGGATGCAGGACCTCCTGCTTCGCACGATCGGACCCAGCATCGAAATCGTCACGGAGCTCGCAAGTGACCTTTGGCCGGTGCTCACCGACCGCAACCAGCTTGAAGTTGCCCTTCTGAACCTCGCCATCAACGCGCGCGACGCGATGCCCGCCGGCGGACGGTTGATCATCGCGGCGCAGAACGCGAACCCGGGCGAATTACCGGGCGATCTGAGCGAAGGCGAATATGTGCGCATTTCCGTCAGGGATACCGGGATCGGAATTCCCGAAGCCTTGCGCACGAAGGTCTTCGAGCCCTTTTTCACCACCAAGGATCTCGGCAAGGGAACGGGGCTCGGGCTCAGCCAGATCTACGGTTTCGTGAAACAGCAAGGCGGCTCGGTGCAACTCGAAAGCCAGACCGGAATCGGCACCGAGGTGTCGCTCTTCCTGCCGCGAACGATCATCCAGCCGCTTCCAGAGGCGGCCAAGCCCGCGGCGGAAAGCGCCATGTCCCTGCATGCGCGCATCCTGGTGATCGATGACGATACCGGCGTGCGAAATTTCGTCGTCGAAAGCCTGCGCGAGGCAGGCTGCCACGTGGCAGAGGCGAGACACGGGGCGGAAGGACTAGACGTACTGGACCGCGATCCGACGATCGAGAGCGTGGTGGTCGATTACGCCATGCCGTTCCTCGACGGGCTGGGCTTCATCGAAGCCGCGCGGAAAAAGCGTCCCGACCTTCCGATCATCCTGATGACCGGCTTTGCGGATGCCGAGCGGCTCAATGAAACGCGCCTGAAGGTCATACCCACCATCCTGAAGCCATTCACGCTCGACGTGCTGATGACGACCCTGCGTCAGGCGATGGCCAACCGATACGCTACGGCGCACGCGTCCTCTGGCTGAGCTGCATCCGCAAGCCGTTGCGCGGTCGAAGCGTGATGCGATGGATGGGTTCGACAACGTGACCCCGCACGAGGTCGAGGCGAATGGCCCGCACGATGCTCGCGAGCACGATGACCGCTTCCTGCAGCGCAAAGCTCGCTCCGATGCAGACCCGTGGCCCTGCGCCGAAGGGCAGGTAGGCAAATCTGTCGATCACCCCCCGTGCCTCCGGGAGAAACCGCTCGGGCCGAAAAGCGTCCGGCTCGCTCCACAGGCTGTGGTGCCGATGGAGGACATAGGGCGCTACAGTCACCACGGTGCCGGCATCGATCCGGTGACCGCCGATCTCGTCGTCCGCAATCGCGGCACGGCTCAGAAACGGGGCCGGCGGATATAGGCGCATGGCCTCGTCGAGGACCGCGCGGGTGTAGGTCAGTTTTTCCAGATGCCCGGCCTGGATCCTGTCGGCACCGAGGACGGCATCGACCTCCGCCTCGATCCGGCGTCGCACCCGCTCGTCCTGGGATATGAGATAGATCGACCACGACAGCGCGTTGGCGGTGGTCTCGTGCCCAGCACCGATGAAGGTCACGATGTTGGCATTGACATCGAGGTCGCTCAGGCCCTTCCCGGTCTCCGGATCGGACGCTTCGAGCAAGAGGGTGAGGAGATCCCGAGGTGCGGGCTGCCCGCTCGCCAGCAACACCTTGCGGGCCGCGATGAGGTCCCGCACCATCTCCTCGAAAAACCGGATCGCCGGCCGTGCCCGGAGACGACCGATCCGGGGCACCCACGGCGGAAGCCCGAAAATATCCACCGGGTCGATGCGGCCGAGCCCTTCGAAATAGCGGGTGATTGCTCGCCCGAGGGCGTCTGGATTTCGGGAAATGCCGGCGGTGAAGATCGTGCGCTCGAGGACGTCCAGGGTGACGCGGGTCATGTCCAGCGACACATCCACCACCCGCCCGTCCGGCCGACGCTGCCAGCGCCGCACCAGACGCTCGGCAGCATCCACCATCGCGGGGAAGAAAGTCGCTACGGTCCGAGGATTGAACAAGGGCGCGATGGTCCGGCGCTGGAGGCGCCATTCGTCACCCTCGGCCGTCAGCAGCCCTCGCCCCAGGCCCGGGGCCAGGATACGGAGCTGGAGGTCGTCTTTTCGATAATTCGCCGCGTTGTCGACAAGGACATGCCGGATGATAGCGGGGTCGTTGACCACCATGATGCGTCCCAGAACACCCTCGCCGGAGACGACCTTTTCGCGGAAATGCCGCTCCGTCCAAGTCGTGAGGGGGTCGCGTCGGAGGGCGAGGAGGAAACCCAGAAGTCCCGGCGGTTCCTCCCGGGGTTTGGGCGCCGGGGGATGGAAGGCAGGGATCGGGAGCGTATCGGTCATCAGCTTTTGCAGCCCCCGTATGTGTCTTCGGTGTTGCGACGCGTCCAAGTTGAGATAAGAACAGCCAACCGTATGGAAAGAGGTCAGGATGTCGCCGTCAACTCGCACCGAAACAGATACCTTCGGCCCCATCGAGGTCCCTGCCGACAAGCTCTGGGGCGCCCAGACCCAGCGCTCCATTCAGAATTTCCGCATCGGCGGCGAGCGAATGYCGACCGCGCTCGTGCACGCTCTCGCGCTCGTCAAGCAGGCCTCGGCCCTCGTGAACAAGGATCTGGGCAAACTCGACGAAAGGTTGGCCGACGCCATCTCGACCGCGGCGGCCGACGTCGTCCAGGGCAAGTTCGACGACGAATTCCCCCTGGTGGTCTGGCAGACCGGCTCGGGCACCCAATCCAACATGAACATGAACGAGGTCCTCTCCAACCTCGCCAACGAGCGTCTCGGGGACTCGCGGGGCAGCAAGAAGCCCGTCCATCCCAACGACCACGTCAATATGGGCCAATCCTCGAACGACGTCTTTCCGTCCGCCATGCACATCGCGGCGGCGCGGGAAATCGAGCACCGGCTGCTTCCGTCCCTTCGTCACTTGCACCGCGCCCTGAACGAGAAGGCCGTGGCGTTCAAGGATATCGTCAAGATCGGCCGCACGCACCTGCAGGACGCCACGCCCGTCACCCTGGGCCAGGAATTCTCCGGCTACGCCATGCAGATCGAGCTTGCGATCGGCCGGATTCAGTCGACGCTGCCGGGTCTCTATGCGCTGGCGCAGGGCGGTACGGCGGTAGGCACCGGCCTCAATGCGCATCCTGAATTCGCCGAGCGGTTCGCCCGCAAGGTCACGGAATTGACCTCTCTCCCGTTCGTATCGGCCGAGAACAAGTTCGAGGCGCTGGCGTCCAATGACGCGCTGGTGTTCACCCACGGAGCTCTCGCGAGTCTCTCGACCGGCATGTTCAAGATCGCCAACGACATCCGCCTGATGGGTTCGGGCCCGCGTTCGGGCCTTGGCGAGATCTCCCTGCCGGAGAACGAGCCCGGCTCGTCGATCATGCCCGGGAAGGTCAACCCGACGCAGGCGGAAGCCATTACCATGCTGTGCGCGCAGGTCGCGGGCAATCAGACCACGGTCACGTTCGCCGGCAGCCAGGGGCATTTCGAGCTTAACGTCTTCAAGCCGGTCATCATCACCGCCGTCCTGCAATCCATCCGGCTGCTGGCCGATGGCGCGGTCAGCTTCACGGACCATTGCGTCGTGGGTATCCAGCCGAATCTCGAGCGCATCGGCGATCTCATGCAGCGCTCCCTCATGCTGGTGACCGCGCTCGCGCCCAAGATCGGGTACGACCAGGCCGCCGCGATCGCGAAATCGGCCCACAAGAACGGCACCACCTTGAAGGAAGAGGCGCTGAAATCCGGGAGCGTGACGGCGGAGGAATTCGACGCCATCGTGCGGCCCGAGACCATGCTGTCGCCGCAGTGAAGGTGCTGTGACGATCGATGACCGAGATCGTGAACCTGCGCTTGGCGCGCAAGAAGAAAGCGCGGGCCGATCAAGAAAATCGGGCCGCGCAAAACCGCGTCGCATTCGGCCGCACCAAGGCTGAGCGCGATGCGGCAAAAGCCGAGCAGACCATCGCTGACCGCCGTCTCGATCTGCACCGTCTCGACGACGAGAAGAAGTGATGGCCATTGCCAGCGGGAGCGGGATTCTGAAACGATCCGTTGCGGTCGCGGGCCATCGCACCAGCGTTTCGCTCGAAGAACCATTCTGGGATATCTTGCGGGAAATCGCCGAACAGGAAGTGATTTCCGTACAGGGATTGATCGCGCGCATCGACGCCGAGCGCGACAATCAGAACCTGTCGTCGGCGATCCGCGTTTTCATCGTCAACCGTCTCAAAACCGAGATCAGCCGCCTGGCCGCACCTGAATTGCCGGTGGAGGGGTCAGCTCCACGGGCGGGGTGAGCGGCGGCATGACGAACGGTGACGGTGCCTGGGTTTCCGGCGCCTGCTGTTTCTGCTGTTCGGCCTGCAGGCGTTCGGCTTCCCGGCGGGCCTGCTCGGCCTCTTCCTTGATCCGCGCTTGACGCGCGGCTTCGTCCGCGGCGGCCTTCGCCTTCAGACGCTCGGCCTCCTGCCTCGCCTGGAACTGCCGTTGTCTCTCGGCAGCGGCTTTTTCAAACGCCTCAATCTTTTCCAGCTCGCGCTTGAGCACGATGGCCGCAAGTCCGTTCCGGAACGGACTCACGTCGATTTCCCGCGATGGCGCAGCCCCGGCGCTTTTCCACGCAAGCCCGATTGCCGGCGGAGCGCCCGTCCATTCCGGCGGCGCCGCGCGGGCGGCCAGCGACCCTCTTGCATCGAGCATCAGCGTCTTGAGGTCGAACGTCACCGTTCCCCGCCACGTGGAGGGCCCCGTCTCGACGACAAAGGGTGAGAGCCGCAATCCACCTCCGATCAAGGCCGCCGAGGTGGTGATGCTGGACGCAGTGAGCGGTGCGCGATTGAGTTCAGCCGCAATCACCGTTTCGGCACGCCCTGCGACGAGAGGCTCGCTTTCGGCGAGGAGCACCTTGCTCGCCCGATCAAGCGCTGCCGGATCCGTTTCGGGAACCTTCAGGCCAGCGACCGTCCAATCGCCGGAGCCACCCAGATTGGAGACCAGCGCCGCCAGGGTTTCGCCGGACGTGCCGAACTTCAAGCCACCTGACAACCGGGCCTCGAAGGGTGAAGCCGTCAGCGCCGAGAGAGGCACGTCCTGCAGCGCCCCCTCACCGACGATCGACGCGAGCGAGCCCTGCCGCGTGATCGTGGCCGAGCCGGTCAGTTTGCCGGAGCCGAGCACCGTGTCGAGATTGCGAATGCTGACGCCCTCTTGCGTCGCCTCGAGAAAGAAGCTCGCGCGTGTCGCGCGTAGATTTCGGCCCAGATCGAGCGTACCGGCGCGAACCGTCACCTCCCCGCCTCGAACGAGGCGCGCGCTTTGGCCAAATCTCACCGTCGACCAGATGGCGTTTGCATCAGGAACCCCGGGAGTATTCAACGCCAGCGTCGTCGCGAGCCAGGGAAGCGAAAGCTTGTCGAGAGAAATCTCGCCGCTGATATCCTCGCGCGAGCGCGCCGCGAGCCTCGCCTGAACTTTGCTGTCCGCGACCTGACCCCGAATATCCAGCAGCGTCGCATCGCGCTCCCGTCCTAACGTGACCTGCGCCTTCACGGGTACGGGTGGCGAGACGCCCGCGCCATCGCCGAGCAGCAGAAGAAACGGCGTGATGTCGCTCGTCTCGATCTCGGCAGCTCCGCTATCGACCACGTCATCATCCACTGTCAGCGTAAACGGCCTGGCCGTCGTGACTTTCGCGCCGCCGACATTCCCTTCGAGCGTGACATTGAATTGCCCCGACCCCAGGCGGATGCCGCGCAGGGCGATCCGAGACGGGCGATTGAGCGATGGCACGTCCGACCGTTCGACCCAGCGAGCGGTGTTGGTCGTGGCCAACGTCACGTCGAGCTTCTCGGTCCGTCCGTCGAGGGAATCGACCTGTCCGTCGAAATCGCCGCCCGCCGCCGTGCCACGGGCTGTCGTGCGAAGGCGGGTTTCGGCCTTGCCCGAAGGCGCAGCGACTCGCTCCGTCACGACGTCGAGATCGAGCTCGCCGTCGCGCAGGAAGGGCGGCACGAGCTTCGACAACCCGCCGATCCAAACGCTGCCCATCAGATCCACCAACGGCGCCGCTCGTTCGGCCGTCACCTTGCCGGCAATGCGCCCGGAGCCATCGGGTGCGATGCGGCCGCTGACTTTCGCGTTCGCCCCTGCGAGGTTGACGATATCGAGAGATTCGACGAGGAGAGCCGGGCCGTCCGACAGGATCCGCGCGCCGATGCGCCCGTTCCCCGGTCGGTTGCCGGTGGTGACTCCACGCGCATCGAGGATGAAGCCCACATCCATGTTCTGCGTCGCCTCGAACACGCTGGACACGCGGGGAAGCTGGTCCAGATTGAGGTTCTGGATCGCCACTTGCGCTTCCAGTTTCGCCCGCTCGCTGCCTTCTGGCGCAGTGTAGCGCAGATTGCCGGTCATCACCGCGTCGCCGGTTTTCACCCGCAGACGATTGAAGGACGTGACGGGCGAAACGAACGCGACGTCGGACGACATCTCGAAGGGCCGGCCGTCGAGCACCCGCAGGAAGGGCGAGCGGAGATTCAGCCGGTCGAGATATCGCGCGAACCGATCCGACGTTTTCGACTGCAGGGCAATCTTGCCCTCGGTGCCTCCGCGCGCACCAAGGCCTGCCGTGCCCTCCATCGCGACCCGGGTCTCGCCCGGAGCCGTGAATTCGAACAGATTGATCCGGGCCCGCCCGCGGTCGAGGGACAGTCGGGCGATCGCGTTCGACAGGTCCTCCTGACCGAGCCCGATGCTGTCGATCTTCAAGTCCAGGTCGACCGGAACGACGAATTTCGGCACTGACCATTCCCGGAAGCGGCTCTTGAAGTCCTGCCCACTCGCCGAGAGGATGAAGCTGTCGGCATCGAGCCTGCGACCTTCTAGCCGCAGGGACACTCGCGGCTCGGCGATCTGGACGCTGCCCTGCCCTGACATCCGAAGGCTCGCGCCCCCTTCCCCCGCCTCGAGCGAAACAGGGTCGAGCACGATCAGCCCATTATTCGCTTTGAACTCGGCCTCCAGAGCAATGGGAATGGGGATCCCCGCCGCCGCGACCTGCGCGGGCGGGCCGAAGAGCAGTTTGGCCTTGCCAGTCATGCTCAAAGCCCCGTCGTCGGCCGCCGTGAACGAAACCTTGGCGTCGATATCGAAGCGAGGGTGATTATCCCCGCCGCCTGCGAGCTTGGCCTGAATGGTCTTGTCGGGCGCCAATTCGCCCGTAATCAGTCGAAACGCGACGCCGCCCGTGCTTCCCTCGACGCGCCAGGGGCCAATCAGCTTTTGGCCTTCGATGGAGACGTTTTCGGCAAAGAACTGGTCGGTGCGGCCGGTGTTCGGCATCTGCGTGGTGACGAGAAACTGGCCGATTTTCAGCCCTTCGATCGCCCATTCGCGCCCGCGCGCGCCGCCGTTCAGGAGATCGGACGGCAGATTCCAGCTTCCGTCCGGCGAGACCGACACGTTGATGTCGGCCCGACCGATCCGCGTTTCCAGAAACCGCACTTCGCCCCGCATCAGCGGCGTGAGGGCCAGTTCGGCCCAAACGAGATCGGCGGTCAGCGTGGGCGAATCCGCCGTCTTGCCCCCAAGACGCAAGCGATCCAGGCGGATGCGCGGAGTCGGAAGCAAACGGATTCCGATAGCGCCTTCGGTTTTTGCCTCGGTTCCCGAGGCGCGGGAAATCAGCCGGTCAACACTCTCGCGATGATCCTGCCAATCGATGAGCGGCGGAGCTGCCACGGCCACCGCCAGGATCACGATCACGATGGAGGCGATAATCGTCAGGATGTCGCGCAAGAGGCGGCCTTTTCTCCGTTTCGCTGCCGGTTCTTTATCCCATGTGACCGAAGAACGGGAGCGCCCCGCTGCCTCCCTCCACCGTCAAAGCGCAACGATCTTACCCGGGTTCATGATGTTGTGCGGATCGAGGGCGCGTTTCAAGGAGCGCATGACATCGAGGGCCGCCCGCCCATGCTCGATTTCAAGATATTTCATCTTCTTCTGGCCGACGCCGTGCTCTCCCGTGCAGGTGCCTTCCATGGCGAGCGCTCGCCGAACGAGGCGATCCACGAACGCCTCGCAGGCTTCCACCTCGGCCGGATCGTCGGTGTTCACAAGCGGTTGAACGTGGAAATTTCCGTCGCCCACATGCCCGACGATGGGGGCGATCAGCCCGCAGGCCTCGATGTCCCGCTTGGTTTCATCGACGCATTCGGCCAGCCGGGAGATCGGCACGCAGACATCGGTCGCGACCGATTCGGCGCCCGGCCGCAACCCACGCGCGGCCCAGTAGGCATCGTGCCGGGCCTGCCACAGCTTCGAACGGTCCTCCGGCTTGGTCGCCCAATCGAAGGGCCCCCCGGCGAATTCCGCCGCGATTTCGCCGAAGCGTTCCGCCTGTTCCTGTACCCCCGCCACCGATCCGTGGAATTCGAGCAGCAGGAGCGGGCTTTCTGGAAGCGTCAGTTTCGAATGAAGGTTGACCGCCCGCACCTGAACCTCGTCGAGCAGCTCGATCCGCGCCACCGGAATCCCGGTCTGGATCGTCATGATGACGGCGTCGCAGGCCGCTTTGACGCTCGGGAACGGGCAGATACCTGCCGAAATGGCCTCCGGAATGCCGTGCAGCTTCAGGGTGATTTCGGTGATGACTCCGAGCGTGCCCTCCGAGCCGATGAAGAGACGGGTGAGATCGTAGCCGGCGGAGCTCTTCTTGGCGCGGCTCGCGGTCTTGACGATCTCGCCGTCGGGCATGACCACGGTGAGGCAAAGGACCGCATCCTTCATGGTGCCGTAGCGAACCGCATTGGTGCCGGAGGCGCGCGTTGCCGTCATCCCGCCGATGGAAGCGTCAGCACCGGGATCAATGGGAAAGAACAGCCCCTTGTCGCGCAGGTGCTCGTTCAGCTCCTTGCGGGTGACCCCCGCCTCGACGGTGCAGTCGAGATCCTCCTCGTGGACCGCCAGGATGCGTTTCATCAGGCTCAGATCGATCGAGACGCCTCCCGACGGGGCATTCACGTGTCCCTCGAGGGACGTGCCGGTCCCGAACGGAACGACCGGGACGTCATGGGCCGCGCAGAGCTTGACGATGTCCGAGACCTCTTCGGTCGTGCGCGGATAGACCACGAGATCGGGGGGCTGGTTCTTGACCCAGGTCAGGGTATGGCCGTGCTGCTCGCGCACGGCGGCCGATGCGACGAGCCGGTCGCCGAGGGTTTCGGACAGCGTGCCCGACAGCGTTGCTAAGACCTCGGCGGACGGTCGGGACCGAATTTGACGATGGGACGGGTTCATTTCTGCTTCAGCTGAGAGTGGGATGCTCGTTATCCATACCTACCAGAACCGTTGCAAAGGCAACACTTGGGGCGAAAATCGCTTCAATCGGCGATGGATCGCCGCGCAATGTGTGCTAGTGTTTCGTTTCATCCTGGGACAGAGAGGATCCGGTGATCGGATTGGCAAGAGAACGCAGGTCATGAAAGAGCGGGCTCCGGTCTTCTTTTTCGCACCGTTCGTGTCGTCCGCGATGGAGGTTTCTCCGGCGTGGATCGACTATAACGGGCACATGAACGTGGCTTATTTCCACGTTTTCTTCGATCGCGCCCTCGAAGAGGCCCTCGGTTTGCTGGGATTGGGCGAGGATTATCTGGTGGAGCGCCAGGGCTCGTTTTTCATTGCCGAAACGCACACCCACTACAAGCGGGAGTTGCGGGTCTACGATCCCGTCCGCGTAACCGTGCAACTGCTCGGCGTCGATGAAAAACGGCTGCATGTCTACATGGAGCTTCGCCATGCGCGGGAAGGCTGGATCTCCGCCACGACCGAAAGCCTTGGCCTCCACATGGATATGAACGTCCGAAAGGTGGCGCCCTTCCCGGATGACATTCAGGCCAATATCGCCGTGATGAAAGCGTCTCATACGCGGCTGACGAAGCCGCCGACGCTCGGCAAGGTCATGGGTATTCCCACAAGCGGCACCGATCATGCGCTCCGCGAGCCGATCGCCGCCAACGGAACGCGCCACTAAACACGCGCCGACATCACCTCCCGGGCGCGGGGCTTGAGCTCGACAGCGCTGAACTTCTCGAAAAAGGCGCCGGTCGATCGCGCCCCTCATGCATTCTCAGCAGCCGATGGACCCCGCCGGGCAGTTGCGAATCCGCGCCGGGGGCGAGGGGTTGATCAGGTTCTGCTGCCGATCCAGGCGCTGGCGCAGTTGGTTGCTGTCGATCTGATATTGCTGCTCCCGCTGCAGCGCCCGCTGCTCCTGCTGGATCGAGCGGTTCAGCTCCCTCACCTGGCGCTCCGCCGGGGTGGTGCGCGGCAGACGCGTTTGCGCCGCGGCGGGCAGGACCAGACCCGAGACCACGCTCGACACAACGACAGCCGCCACCATGACACCACGCATCGGACGTCCCTTTCCGTATCTCCTCCACCATATGGGAAACCGTGGCGTTTCTGTCCAATGGGTACAGACCGCGACAGGACGTCCGTTTGCGGTTCGCGGGCATACCTGTGCCCTCGACGCCGTTCGCGTTTTGATCCATGGTCGCGCCAAATGAATCAGCCTGATCCAAGACCAGATCTACCCGAGGACCTCAGCCATACACCGGGATCCCAATCGCTCAGCGCTCGGGCGCGGGCGGCAGTCGCGCCGCAGACTCCCTACCTCTCGGGCCTCAATCCGGAGCAGCGGGCAGCGGTGGAGGCCACCGAGGGCCCGGTTCTGGTTCTGGCGGGCGCCGGCACGGGAAAGACGCGCGTGCTGACGACGCGCATCGCCCACCTGATCGCCACCGGCAAGGCGCGTCCTTTCGACATCCTGTCGGTCACGTTCACCAACAAAGCCGCCCGCGAGATGCGCGAACGTGTCGCGTCCCTGATCGGGCCGGTGGCCGAGGGGATGCAATGGCTCGGCACCTTCCACTCCATCGGCACCAAGATCCTGCGGCGTCACGCGGAGCTCGTCGATCTGCGCTCGGACTTCACGATCCTCGGGACCGACGATCAGCTGAGGCTGATGAAGCAGGTGATCGCGGCCGAGAATATCGACGAGAAGCGGTGGCCCGCGCGCCAGCTCGCATCCCTGATCGACGGCTGGAAAAACCGCGGTCTCGGGCCCCAGCAGGTCCCCGCCGGTGAAGCGGGGGCTTTCGCCAACGGCAAGGGCGGGCGGTTGTACTCGGCCTACCAGGAGCGCCTCAAAACCCTCAACGCCGCGGATTTCGGCGACCTTCTGCTGGAATGCCTCCGTTTGTGGCGCGAGCATCCCGATATCCTGGCGCAATACCAGAAGCGCTTCCGCTACATGCTGGTGGACGAGTATCAGGACACCAACGTCGCCCAATATCTCTGGCTGCGCTTGCTAGCGCAGGCGCACAGAAACCTGTGCTGCGTCGGCGACGACGACCAGTCGATCTATGGCTGGCGCGGAGCGGAGGTCGACAACATCCTGCGTTTCGAGCACGATTTCCCCGGCGCGACGGTCATCCGACTGGAGCGCAATTATCGCTCGACCGCCCACATCCTTTCGGCCGCGTCCGGCTTGATCGCCAAAAACCAGAGCAGGCTCGGCAAGACGTTGCGGACGGAGGACGAGCCCGGCGAAAAGGTGTCCATCACGGGCGCGTGGGATTCCGAGGAAGAGGCGCGCTTGATCGGCGAGGAGATCGAGGCGCTGCACAGCAAGCAGCATTCGCTGGCCGAAATGGCCATCCTCGTTCGGATCTCGGCGCAGATGCGTGAGATCGAGGATCGGCTCGTCACGCTCGGCGTGCCCTATCGGGTCATCGGCGGGCCCCGCTTTTATGAACGCGCCGAGATTCGCGATGCCTTCGCTTATCTGCGCTGCGTCAACCAGCCGGCGGACGATCTGGCGTTCGAGCGCATCATCAACGTGCCAAAGCGCGGGCTCGGCGACGCGACGATCCAGCTTCTGCACAACCATGCGCGCGCGGCCCGCGTGCCGATGATGGAGGCGGCCCGATTCCTCGTCGAGACGGACGAGCTGAAGCCCAAACCCCGCTCGACCCTGCGCGATCTGCTGATTTCTTTCGGACGCTGGTCAAAACTGTCCGAGACCATGACCCAATCCGATGTCGCCCAGACCGTGCTGGAGGAATCCGGATACACGGATATGTGGCAACGCGACAAATCGGCGGATGCTGCCGGGCGGCTCGAAAACCTCAAGGAGCTCGTCCGCTCCATGGAGGAATTCCCCGACCTCCAGAGCTTTCTCGAACATGTTTCGCTGGTGATGGAAGCCAACGATTCCGACACCACCGAGCGCGTCAGCCTCATGACGATGCACGCCGCCAAAGGGCTCGAATTCGACACCGTTTTCCTGCYCGGTTGGGAAGAGGGCTTGCTGCCGAACCAGCGCGCGCTGGACGAGAGCGGCCGTGCYGGCCTCGAGGAAGAGCGCCGCCTCGCACATGTGGGCATCACCCGCGCCAAGCGCCGGGCGAAGATCTATTTCGCGTCCAACCGCCGAATTCACGGCCTCTGGAATTCCACCATTCCGAGCCGGTYCGTGGACGATCTTCCGGAGAACGACGTGGAAATCGTCGAGGCGCCGGCGAACTTCTCTCATGGGGGCGCTTATGGCGGTGGCTCGCGGTTCGACCGCATGCCGGCCTTCAGCACGTCGTCCTACCAGACGCCGGGATGGCAGCGTGCGCAGGCCCGAAATGCCGGCCGCGACGACGGCTACTCCTCCCCTCGCCGGGGCGATCGCCGCGGGCCCATGGTGATCGATGGCGAACTGGTCGCCAAATCCGCAGGTCCCCCCTCCAGCTTCAGCAAAGGCGGGCGCGTGTTTCACACCAAGTTCGGCCCCGGCACCGTGGATGCCGTGGACGGAAACAAGCTGACGGTCGAGTTCGACAAGGCCGGGCGGAAGATGGTGCTCGACAGCTTCGTGGAAGCTTTGGGATAGGCTCTCGGCGGCCCCTAGCCACGCTCCGACAAGTATGGAACGATCCGGCCTCCACGGCGCTTCCGGAGAGGTCTCGATGTTTCCGCTTTCCCATATGCTGAAATCCTTCGTGCGGACCGGGACGCTGAAGGTCGTCGATGCGGATGGCAAGGCGCATGTGTTCGCCGGCGCGCCGGGCCCGAAGGTGACGATGCGGCTGACGGATCGGTCGCTCTATCACAAGCTCTTCCTGAATCCGGAACTTCATGCGGGCGAAGCCTATATGGATGGCCGCCTGAGCTTCGAGGAAGGCTCGACCCTTCGCGACTTCCTGACATTGTTCTCGATGAACCGGATCGCGCTCGGAACCTACCCCTTGCAAAAAATGTTGCGGGGCGTGTCGCGCGGGCTGAAGCGCTTTCAACAGGCCAACCCAGTCGGCAAGGCGCAGCAGAACGTGGCGCATCACTATGATCTTGGCAACGATTTCTACAAACTCTTCCTCGACGAGGGAATGCAATATTCCTGCGCCTATTTCATCAACGACGACGACACGTTGGAGCAGGCGCAACGCAACAAGCTTCGGCTGATTGCATCGAAACTCCAGCTTAAACCCGGCCTGAAAGTGCTTGATATCGGAAGCGGCTGGGGCGACCTCGCGCTCTATCTCGCCGCCATGGAGGACGTGGACGTGACGGGCGTCACGCTTTCCAAGGAACAGCACGCGCTGTCCAACGAAAAGGCGCGGCGGGCGGGGTTGTCGGATCGTGTCCGCTTCGAATTGCTCGATTATCGGAAACTGGATCGACGCTTCGACCGCATCGTCTCCGTGGGCATGTTCGAGCATGTGGGCGTGCACCATTACGGCGAGTTCTTTGCCAAGATCAACGCTCTGCTCGACGATGACGGATTGATGGTGCTGCATTCGATCGGCCACATGAGCCCGCCCGGCACGGCAAGCCCGTGGCTGCGGAAATACATTTTCCCCGGGGCCTATTCGCCGGCGCTGTCGGAAGTCTTTCCAATCGTCGAGAATGCGAGCCTCTGGGTCACCGATCTGGAATTCCTGCGGGTTCACTACGCGAAGACCCTCGCCCATTGGCACCAGCGCTTCGAGGCCAATCGCGACGCGATTGCCGCCATGTATGACGAGCGTTTCTGCCGGATGTGGGAATTCTATCTGGTCAGCGCCGAGATGATGTTCCGCACCGGGAGCCAGCTGGTCTTTCACATGCAGCTTGCGCGAAAGCGCGACGCCGCGCCCATCGTGCGCGACTACATCACCGATCTCCAGCGGCACTACCGGTCGCAGGAGGGAGAGCGTCTCGACGTGCTGGCGCCCTCGCCCAGCCCTGCCGCATGAGGGGTGACCGCGCGTCCCCGCGGTGCTAAGCGGTTCCTCATGCTCGAAGGTTTGCACCCCAACCGCCCGACCCATGTTTTCCGCCTCACGACGGATGAGCGCTCTGCGCGCGTCATGACCGAATTGATCGGCGAGATATTCGATCCGGCCGAGACCGCCGTCGCATCGTTCGAGACGGAGGATGGCGGGCCATGGCTGCTGGAAGCGTATTTCGCGCGCGAGCCCGATGAGAAAGCCATCCGCGATCTCGTACGGCCTCTCGTGGGTGCCGAGGCCGACAAGGGCATTTTTCTGCCGCTGACGCAGCAGGATTGGATCAAGACGTCGCTCGAGGGCCTGAAACCCGTTCGGGCCGGGCGCGTACTGGTGCATGGCTCTCACGATCGCGAGCAGCGCCGCCCCAACGACCTCGCCATCGAGATCGAGGCTGCGCTCGCCTTCGGCACCGGACATCACGGAACCACCAAGGGCTGCCTGATGGCCTTCGTCGACGAGTTGAAGCAGCGCCGCCCGCGCCGCGTGCTGGATGTGGGAACGGGCACCGGAATTCTTGCTTTCGCGGCCGCCAGGACGCTGAAAAGCCGGGTCGTTGCGGGCGATATCGATCACGAGGCCGTGCGTGTGGCGCGCGAGAATGCCCGGCTCAACGGAATCGCCCAGTGGCTGACGCTCTATGTGGGACCGGGCGTGCGCCACGCCGAGGCGGATCGGCCGGGATACTTCGACCTGATATTCGCCAACATCCTGGCAAAGCCCCTGCGCACGCTCGCTCCCTCGCTGGCGCGGGTCGCGACTCGCGACGGGACTCTGATCCTCTCAGGCCTGCTCGCCCGCGATGTCCCCGGCATTCTTTCGGCATACGAGCCGCAAGGCTGGCATTTGCAGCGCCGTTACGATCTCGAAGGATGGGCGGCGCTGGTCATGAAGCGAGGCGGGGCGCATCCGCGCCCTCGCCGAGGCTGATTAATCCATCGACATGTTCGGATAGCGCTTGAGCACGACACGACGAAGTTCAGCAGCTTCGACGATGATTTCGCGAATTGCGCGCATCAGGGTGACGATCAACATGGTGGTTCTCCTAATCTTAGAATTTGAACGGCAGAAATTCGGCTGCGTCGAATCCCGCTGAATGGCGGCCGAGACGGCGAAGTTCGCGCTCGACGCTCGTCAGACGGGCCGCAACGAGACGATTGACGAAACGTTTGGCCATATTCCCCAGGCGAGATCCCGAATGGCTTCCTGAGGCTAAAGGGACGGTTATAAGTCCGGCTGCTGTCACGGGTGCATCTCCAACGTTTGCTGTGATGACCTTCTGCGTTCCTCGGTCGTGTTATACAGTATAGGTAAGTGGTCACGGTCCCTTTGTGCAGGTGGCTTGAGCACATGGAAGCCATGCTGATGCTGCAATGCACAACCGAGGCTTGCCGACTGCCTGGGCACGGCTTGGATGGACAGTGACCAACCTGCCTCCAAAAGAAGCTTTCGTGAGCGGCAACGGTTGCGATGCTGTCTTGCCGGCCCTAGCGTGGGACCTTCTCATTCCCTTTCTCACCGGTTTTGCCCATGTCGCGTTTCCAGACTTTCGACGAATCGACATCTCCCGACCAAGGCCCTGCGCGCATCGAGAAGCTGAGGGCCGAACTCACGCGCAGGGGCTTTGACGGATTCATCGTCCCGCGGGCGGATGAACATCAGGGCGAATACGTGCCCAAGAGCGCCGAGCGGCTGGCCTGGCTCACGGGCTTCACCGGATCCGCCGGCACGGCCGTGATCCTGTGTCATGAGGCGGCGCTGATCGTCGACGGCCGCTACACGGTGCAGGCCGCCGCGCAAATCGACTCCACGGTGATCACGCCAGTTCAGATGGCCCAGACCACCGCTGAGCAATGGGTTGCGGGTCATCTCCCGGAAGGCGCCGTGCTCGCCTACGATCCCTGGCTGCACACGCCCGAGAACGTGCGTCGTTTCGAGAAGGCGGCGGCGCGAGCGGGCGGCAAACTCGTGCCGAGCGAAATGAATCTCGTCGACGTCATCTGGATCGATCGTCCGGCCCTGCCGCAGGAGCCGGTCCGGCCGCATCCGCTAGCCTTCGCCGGCGAGGCCACGGCGTCCAAGCTGGAGCGCATCCGCAAGAAAATGGCGGATGACAAGGTCGAAGCGCTCGTCGTGTCGGATCCCCATAACCTTGCTTGGACGTTCAACTTGCGGGGCGGCGACGTCGCGTGCACGCCGCTTCCCCTCGGCTACGCGATCATCCCGAGGGAAGGCCGTGCGAAACTCTTCTTCGATCCGGTCAAAGTGACGAACGAGGCGGGCGACGCGGTAGGCGATCTTGCGGAATTCGCGCCACTGAGCACCTTCCAGAGCGCCCTCGATGAATTAGGCCAAACGCAGAAAAAGGTGCGTCTCGATGCGGCGACGGGCTCAGTCGCCATCCTCCGGCGGATCGAGGAAGCCGGTGGCAAGCCCGACATCGGCGCCGATCCGATCGCGCTGATGAAAGCCGTCAAGAACGAGGCGGAAATCGATGGTTCGCGCGCCGCGCATCTTCGCGACGGAGCCGCGGTCACGCGCTACCTCGCGTGGCTCGACCGGGAAGCGCCGGGCGGCGCGATCTCCGAGATCGACACGGTGGAAAAACTCGAAGCGTTCCGGATTGAAACCGGCGCGATCAGGAACATTTCGTTCCCGACCATCGCGGGCGCCGGTCCGAACGCGGCCCTTCCGCACTACCGGGTCAGCACTGCAAGCAACCGGCATCTTGAGAACAACCAGATTTTCCTCGTCGATTCAGGCGCGCAATATGAGGACGGCACCACCGACATCACGCGAACGGTGATCGTGGGGGAGCCCACGCCGGAGATGAAGGACCGCTTCACGCGCGTTCTCAAAGGCCACATTGCCATCGCCACCATCGTGTTCCCGCAAGGAACGACCGGCGCGCAGATCGACTCGTTCGCGCGCAAATCCCTGTGGGACGCAGGCTTGGATTTCGACCATGGCACCGGACACGGCATCGGCAGCTATCTGTCCGTGCATGAAGGGCCGCAGCGCATCGCAAAGACCGGCAGCACGCCTCTCGAATCCGGCATGATGGTGTCGAACGAGCCAGGCTTCTACAAAAAAGGCGAGTACGGCATTCGCATCGAGAATCTCATTCTGGTCGAGCGGCGGCAGATCGCGGGCGGGGACCGGGACATGCTGGGGTTCGAAACCTTGACCTTCGCGCCAATCGATCTGCGGCTCGTCGATGCGTCGCTGATGAGCCCTGCGGAAATTTCGTGGCTCGACCGCTATCACGCAAGCGTGCGCGAGAAGCTGTCGGCGTTGGTGGACGACGACACCCGAGGCTGGCTCGAAGCCGCGACGCGTCCCCTGGGTTAGCTACAAAACGCAGGAGCGCAGGCGGTCTTGTCGTGGGGCGCTAAAGGATGGCTCTCAGCAGGACGACCGAGACCACACCGACCGCGACGGTCGCCAGCAAAGGCAATCGCGTCGCTGCAATGGCCGTGACCGCGGTCGCGAGCGCCTCCGCCCAACCGGTCGTGAAAGCGGTGGGCGCTACCACCGCCACGAGAACCGCCGGCGGGATAGCATCGAAGGCCGCCTTTGCGCGATCCGAGAGAGCAAGGCGATCGGCGACGAACAATCCCGCGATGCGCGTCACGTAGGTCACCGCCGCCATCGCGAGGATGGCAAGGAGTGTCGTCGTATCGAGGCTCATGACCGGGAAGCCTCGCGAGCGACGAAATAGGCTCCGGCGATGCCAGCGAGGGCGCCCGACGCCACGTGCCAGGGCGCACCGACCCACAGATAGACAAACGACGCCACGATAGCGCTGACGGCCACGGCGACGAGGGTCACCGCTCCCCGGCCGAACCCGGCGATCAATCCGATGAACAGAGCCGTAAAGGCGAAATCGGCGCCGAGGCGCGCGGGATCCCCGAGAAACGATCCGACGATCGCGCCGAGCATGGTTGCGGACGACCATGTCAAGTACAGCGCGATGCTCATCGCGCACCAATACGCACCGGTAACGGGCCGTTCGAGGGCGCGCCTTTCGGACAGCGCCCAGGCCTCGTCGGTGAGGAAGAAGAACGCGATGAATTTTTCGGATCTCGACATCGTCATCTTGGGCGAGAGCGATGCGCCCATGAGGATGTGACGGGCGTTGATCAGAAACGTGGCGAATGCCAGCGTCAGCACGGGAGCCGGATGGATCCAGGTTTCGAGGGCGGCGAATTGCGCGCCGCCGGCGAATACCAGCACCGACATGAGCCCGACTTCGGCCGGCGACAACCCCTTGCCAACAGCCACCGCGCCAAAGAGCAAGGCGACGGGAATCGCGGCGATGGCGGCAGGTGAGATATCGCGTAACCCCGCCCGGGCCTCGCTCCAATATCGCGGCGGCGGATGCTTCATGGGCGTCGCGCTCAGTTTCTGCCGACCAGGGCGAACCAGCCATCCTCGTCCATCACCTGGACGTCGAATTCCTTGGCCTTGTTCAGCTTGGATCCTGCCCCCGGCCCCGCCACCACGATGTCGGTTTTCTTCGATACGGATCCGGCGACTTTGGCGCCGAGCCGCTCTGCCATCGCCTTGGCCTCTTCGCGCGTCATCTGTTCGAGCGAACCGGTGAAGACCACGGTCTTGCCCGCCACGGGCGAATCCGAACGGGTTTCTTCGGCGGGCTGCACGCGGACCTGATCGAGCAGGGCGTCCAGCATGTCCTCGTTGTGCTTCTCCCTGAAGAACTCAACGACGGCGTCCGCCACGACGGCGCCGATCCCTCCGATGGATGTCAGGTCCGCGTGCGCATCCGATTCCGGGTCCGCGGCTGAGCGCGCGGCCTCGCGCAGGGATTCAAAGGTCCCGAAATGCCGCGCCAGAAGTTTCGCCGACGTATCGCCCACATGCGGGATTCCGAGAGCGAAAATGAAACGATGCAAGGCGATGTCGCGGCGGGCCTCAACGGCGGCAAAGAGGTTCTTCACGCTCAGTGCGCCCCACCCTTCCYGATTTTCGAGCCGCTGGAGGCTGCGCGCATTTCTGGCTTCAAGCGTGAAGATATCCTGCGGGCGCGTGACGATTCCGTCAGCGTACAATTCCTCGATGCGCTGCTCGCCCAGGCCTTCGATATCGAAGGCATTGCGCGAAACGAAATGCTTGAGGCGTTCCCGCGCCTGCGCAGGGCAGATGAGGCCGCCCGTGCAGCGGCGCACCGAATCCTCTTTGCCCGTCCGGGGGTTCTGCTCGCGCACCGCATGGCTTCCGCAGGCCGGGCAATGCGTTGGAAACCGATAGGGCTTCGCGTCATGCGGACGCTTTTCCAGGACCACATCGAGGACCTTGGGGATCACATCGCCCGCACGCTGGATGATGACCGTGTCGCCGATGCGTATATCGACCCCGTTTCGGATTTTCTCGCCGTTCCCTCCAATGCCGCGGATATAATCCTCGTTGTGCAAGGTTGCGTTTGACACAACGACGCCACCGACCGTGACAGGCCGCAAGCGCGCAAGAGGGTTCAATGACCCAGTGCGGCCCACATTGATCTCAATGGCATCAAGAATTGTCGTTGCCTGCTGGGCGGGAAATTTGTGCGCCAGCGCCCAGCGCGGAGAACGCGACACGAAGCCCAGGCGGGACTGTAGATTGAGATCGTCGACCTTGTACACGACGCCGTCGATATCGTAGCCGAGATTGGCGCGATCGATTTCGATGGAGCGATAATGTTCGAGCAATTCATCAACGCTCGAACACCGTCGCGTCAGCGGATTGACCGAGAAACCAAACCGTCGGAACGCATCCAGCATGCCCGATTGCGTCGTCGCCGGCATGGCGCTGATTTCACCCCAGCCATACGCAAAGAAGTGGAGCGGGCGCGATGCCGTGATGCGGGAATCGAGCTGGCGCAGGCTGCCGGCGGCCGCATTGCGCGGGTTGGCAAAAATCTGCTTGCCCGCCGCCGCCTGGCGTTCGTTGATGGCAGCGAAGTCCGAATGCGACAGATAAACTTCGCCACGCACTTCAAGGATATCCGGAAGAGCTTTGCCGCCAAGTTTTTGGGGAATGTCGCGGACAGTTCGGGCATTGGCGGTCACATCCTCGCCGATTGCGCCATCTCCCCGCGTCGCCGCGCTGACGAGCAGGCCCTCTTCGTAGCGCAGGCTCAGTGACAACCCGTCGATCTTCGGCTCCGCGGTGAAGATGACAGGCTCACCGGCCTTGATCTGCAGGAAGCGCCGGATCCGCTCCACGAACTCGGCCACTTCTTCGTCCGCGAAGGCGTTGGCGAGCGACAGCATCGGGATGCGGTGCTGGACCTTGCCGAACTTCTCGGAGGGTTTCGCGCCAACCTTCTGCGTGAGGCTGTCAGCCGATTTCAGCTCGGGAAACGCTTCCTCGATCTCTTCGTAGCGGCGACGGAGGTCATCGTAGGCCGCGTCCGAAATCGTCGGCGAGTCCTGCTCGTAGTAACGCTGGTCATGCTGCGCGATCTCGCGCGCCAACGCCTCATGCTCGGCGCGCGCGGCGGCGAATGCCGGCTGGTCTGCTGCTTTGGGGGTTGGCGGTTTCTTGTCGGGCATGTTCGAATCGAAAAAACGAGGTGATCGAAACATAGCGCGCCTGACGGGACAGGCCAGCGCAGATCGTCAGGTCGTGGCTGCTTCGAGCAGACGTGCGGCCGCCGCGCGGGCTTCCTCTGTGATCGTCGCGCCAGCGAGCATGCGGGCGATCTCCTCCCGACGCGGAGAGGATTCCAGCGGCACGACGCGGGTCGCAACCCGGTCGGAGCCCCTCACACCCTCCTTGGCGATGAGGAAGTGGCTCAGGGCACGTGCCGCGACCTGGGGCGCATGAGTGACGGCCATGACCTGGACCTTGCCGGCGAGGCGCGCTAGGCGGTGGCCGATCGCGTCCGCGACCGCTCCGCCGACACCGGTGTCGATTTCGTCGAAGACGAGCGTCGGGGCCGAACCCCTGTCCGCCAGCACGACCTTGAGGGCCAGCATGAAGCGGGACAACTCGCCGCCCGACGCGACCTTCATCAGGGGTCCGGCCCGCGTCCCCGGATTGGTCTGGGCCCAGAATTCGACGCGGTCGAACCCGCCCGCGTCCCGGTTGGTCTCGTCGGTCTGAATTTCAGTGATGAAGCGCGCCCGTTCCAGCTTCAGCGGGGGAAGTTCCCCCTGGACTGCGCGGTCGAGGGCGTCGGCCGCCTTGCGCCGGCCAGCCGAAAGCTTTCTTGCCGCCGCAACATAGGCCTTGTCGGCCTCCGCCGCGGCCTTTTCCAGCGCCCCAAGCTTCTCTTCGCCCGCGTCGATGGCGGCGAGATCGTCCACAAATCGAAGGCGCAGATCCGCAAGCCCGTCCGCCGGCACGTCGTATTTTCGGGCGGCAGCGCGGAGCGCAAAGAGGCGCTCCTCGACCTGCTCCAGCTCCCGCGGATCGAACTCGGCAGCGCGCAGGGCGTCGTGCAGAGCGGTGCGAGCCTCGTCGATGGCAAGCAGCGCGGCATCCAGCGCCTTGACGCTCGGATCGACGAGGGCGGGCGCTTGCGCGGCCCGGCGCTCGAGCTTGCGCATTGCCGCTGAGAGAACCGGGACCGGCGAGGATGGACCCGCCACCGCGTCGAACGCCTCGCTGAGATCCTGCGCGACCTTCTCGGATTGCATCATCACCGTGCGGCGCGTGGCGAGCTTCTCCTCTTCGCCCGCCTTCGGAGCGAGCTTGCCGAGCTCGTCCGCGGCATGGCGAAGGAAGTCGGTTTCCTTGCGGGCTTTTTCGATCCGGTTGCGATGGTCCTGCAACGCGTCGCGCGCCTCGCGTACCCGTCGGGCCGCTTCTTGCACGGCCTGGACTTCCGGCAAAAGCCCACCGAAGGCGTCAAGGATCGCGCGATGGGTGACGGAATCCACCAGCGCGCGATCGTCGTGCTGGCCGTGGATTTCCACCAACGTCGAGCCGATCGCCCGAAGCACTTGCACGCTGACCGGCTGGTCGTTGACGAAGGCCCGTGTGCGTCCGTCCGCAACCTGAACGCGACGCAGGATCAGGTCACCGTCGATGTCGATATCGGCCTCGGCCGCAATGAGACGAGCCGGGTGATCGGCAGGACAATCGAACACGGCCGTAATCTGGCCCTGCGCTTCCCCGTGCCGAACGAGGCTTCCATCGCCCCGACCGCCAAGCGCCAGCGCGAAAGCATCGAGCAGGATCGATTTTCCCGCGCCCGTCTCGCCCGTGAGGACGGACAGACCCCCATGGAAATGCAGCTCGAGCTTGTCGATGAGGACGATGTCGCGAATCGCAAGCTGGATCAGCATGGAGGGTAAGGCTTAGCCCGTTTTCTGGCCGACCTGGGGGACGCCGCGGAATGCCTTGCTGATCCRGGAACCAGAATCCTCGCGCGGCTCGACGCCACCCTTGGTCAGCAGAGCATGGGCGTCCTTGTACCAAGGACTGTCGGGGAAGTTGTGGCCGAGGACGGCGGCTGCCGTCTGCGCCTCGTTGACGATGCCCATGGCCATATAGGCCTCCGTCAGACGCTCGAGAGCCTCTTCCACATGGCGGGTCGTCTGGTAACGCGACACGACGGTACGGAACCGGTTGATGGCCCCCGAATAATTGCGCTTCTGAAGATAGAAGCGGCCGACTTCGACTTCCTTGCCGGCAAGCTGATCGCTCGCGACCTGGATCTTCTTCTTGGCGTCGGCGACATATTCGGATTGCGGATAGCGCTGCACCAGGTCCTGCAAGGCCTGGATCGCGCGTTCCGACTTCTCCTGATCACGGGTGATGTCCGGGATCTGGTCGTAATAGGAGGACGCCATCAGGTATTGGGCATAAGCCGCATCCGGCGTGCTCGGATGCTGTTGCAGATAGCGCTTCGACGCGGTGATCGATTCCTCGTAAAGCCCGCCCTCGTAATTGGCGTAGGCCTCCATGATCAGCGCCTTGCGCGACCATTCGGAATAGGGGTTCTGCTTTTCGAGGGTGCTGAACTTCTTGGCGGCCCCTTCGTAATCCTGCTTCTGGATGYGCGCGAGGCCGTCATTGTACAAGGTCTCGCCCGGAACGTCCGAGACGATTTCCGGCTTGTAGACCTCGCCCTTGTCGAAGGGATTGAGCGACGACAGGGTGTCGCACCCGGCGAGGGTCACCCCGCAGGCCGCGATAACGAGCGCGCGAACTCCCGCGCTTCTCAAGCCCAAATAAGCCTTCGCGAACGACATGCCTCGCGGCCCTCCGAAAAACGCGCACAAATGTAACGGTGCTCTAGAAGGCTCTTTACCCTAAGCTTGCGGAAAGAGCCAACCCCATCGCGTTGCCTTTACCTATCCGTGTGACGGGAATAGGGCAACATTCCGAGAGGTTGCGAGACCCGCCTGCCGGAAATGGGATGGGAAAATCAGGATGGAAAATCAGAGAACTTCCGGAGCGTAAGCCGGAACCGCGATGTTGTTGCCGATTTCCGCATAGCCCGTCTCGCGGCGCGCGCCCGCATCGACGATGGCGTAATTGGCGCGGTTGGAGAAGAGGGCCTCGAGAACCGAGAAGTTCATACGATGGCCGCCGCAGAAGGAGCGGTAGGTTCCAAGAAGCGGAAGGCCCGCCAGCGAAAGATCGCCGACAGCGTCCAGAACCTTGTGACGGACGAATTCATCCGCATAACGCAGGCCTTCGGGATTCATGACCCCGACATCGCCGATCGCCACGGTGTTGTCGAGGGAAGCGCCGAGCGCGAAACCCGCATTCCAGAGCTTCTCGACGTCACGCATGAAACCGAAGGTGCGGGCGCGGGAGATATCCCGGCGGAAGGTCGTCGGCGACAGATCGATCGCCTTGCTCTGGCGACCGATGACCGGGGTCGGAAAATCAATCTCGACCTCGAGACGGAATGCGCGGTCGTTCGGGGTCAATTCCGCGAAGGCCTTGCCGTTCGTCACGCGGACCGGCTTGAGGACCTTGAGATAGCGACGGGAAGAGCCCTGCAGCGCCAGCCCGACCTCGTCGATGGCGGCGATGAAAGGAGCCGAGCTGCCATCCAGAATCGGCACTTCGGGGCCGTCGATCTCAACCAGAACGTTATCCACCCCAAGGCCGGCGAAAGCCGCCATCAGGTGTTCGATGGTGGCGACGGCACCGGATTCGCGGTCGCCGATGACCGTACACAATTCGGTAGCCGTGACTGTCAGGTGCTTCGCGTCGATGAGACGATCGCGGCCGCTGGCAAGGCCAGTCCGAAGGAAAACGATGCCATGATTCGCTTCAGCAGGGTGAAGAACGATCCTCACCTCATCTCCGGAATGGACGCCGACACCCGTAAGGGCGACGGCTGCGCGGAGAGTGGTTTGCTGGCTTTGCTTCATCATTTGGGACCTCGAACGCATCAGCCGGGGAGACTGTTAGCGTTCGCTGTTTCTCTTTGTTTCCGGGGGTTTCAGGGTCGAATCCGCCTCTTAGACTGGAGGGCAACATAGGGCCCGCAATGGGCAAGGCCAAATCACGCTTGGTTACCGTCTGTAACAAAATGAACACTTCGTAAACTATTGAAATTCTTAAGATTTCATAAAAAAGCCCCCCGGCCGGGTCAGGGCTGGGGGCTGAAGTGCCGTTACGTCGTATTCGGTCAGTTCGCCTGCCGGCGCAGGAAGGCCGGAATCTCGAGCTGGTCGTCTTCCGTGTTCCGCGGCGCCGGAGCCATTCTTCCCTGCGGGTCAAGATGGCCCTGGGCAGGACGATAGCCCTGCGGCTGCGTCGGGCGCTTGGCGTATTCCGCATGAACCGGGGACATCTGTTGGCGCGGAGCCTCCGGCTGACGCTGCGGCGCCGGTTCCGGGTGGCCCTCGTCCTTGCGTCCGAACCCGACCGTCGCGAGGCGCTGCAACAGCGACATCGGCTTGGGTTCGTGCGCGGGTTCTCCGCGGCTGGCGCGGATCTGGTTCTGCGCCGGGATCGGCAATTCGTCGATCCGCGGCATCCGCGCCGGACGCATCGCCCGCTCGGCCTGGGGCGGGATGAAGGCGCCCTGAGCCATAGTCTCTTCGTGATAATGCTGCTCGGGCATCGCAGGCGCCTCGTAGACCATCGCCTGTTTCGGCTGCGCGGGAGTCAGGACCACATCGTCGCGAACGACGGGCTGCGGCGCGGGCTCCATGGCGCTGGCAAGGGGAGCATAGACCGGTGCCGGCATCGGAGCGGGAGCAGCCTCGATGGCCTTCACGGGCTCAGGTGCAGCGGGGGCCGCACGAAAGGTCGGGACGGCCTGGGTCTGCGCGACGCGGGCACGGGCCTCGGCGCGAAGACGTTCGGCGACTTCCGAGATCCGCTGTTCGGTCGAGGACAGGTCGACGCCCTCGGCGATCAGCGCCTGATCGATTCCCGTGGCCACAACCGATACCCGGATGATGCCTTCGAGGCTTTCGTCGAAGGTGGCGCCGAGGATGATGTTGGCATCCTGGTCGACCTCTTCGCGGATCCGCGTAGCGGCTTCGTCGAGTTCGTAGAGGGTCAGGTCGTTGCCGCCCGTGATCGAGATCAGCAAGCCGCGCGCGCCCTTCATCGACACGTCGTCGAGAAGCGGGTTGGCGATGGCAGCTTCGGCAGCGCGGATGGCGCGATTTTCACCGGAGGCCTCGCCCGTTCCCATCATGGCCTTGCCCATGCCGCGCATGACGGAGCGGACGTCGGCGAAGTCGAGGTTGATGAGACCTTCCTTGACCATCAGGTCGGTGATGCAAGCAACACCGGAATAGAGCACCTGGTCAGCCATCGCGAAGGCATCCGCGAAGGTTGTTTTCTCGGTGGCGACGCGGAAGAGGTTCTGATTCGGAATGACGATCAGCGTGTCGACCGATTGCTGCAACTCGTTGATGCCGGATTCGGCCAGACGCATCCGGCGCACGCCCTCGAACTGGAAGGGCTTCGTCACCACGCCGACGGTAAGGATGCCGAGTTCGCGCGCTGCCCGGGCGATGACGGGAGCAGCACCGGTGCCGGTGCCGCCGCCCATACCGGCGGTGATGAACACCATGTGCGAACCGGACAGCTGATCGCGGATTTCGTCCAGCACCTCCTCGGCGGCCGCGCGGCCGACTTCCGGCTGGGAGCCTGCGCCGAGACCTTCGGTCACCTGCAGACCCATCTGGATGATGCGTTCAGCCTTTGACGACGTCAAAGCCTGTGCGTCCGTATTCGCGACCACGAACTCGACGCCGAACAGACCGGATTCGATCATGTTGTTGACGGCGTTTCCGCCGGCGCCGCCGACGCCGAAGACGGTGATGTGGGGCTTGAGTTCCCGGATGTCCGGAGCTTGCAGATTGATTGCCATGACCTGTTGCCTCTTTTGGCCTTTGTAACGTTAGCGTTTGGCCGACGCTTCCCTTGGTGACTTCAACTCTGAGACGATGGCCGCCGCACCATCGCCCTACTCTCTTAGAAACTCTCGCGAATCCAGCGGCCCACCCGAGAGATGTAGCCGTCGGTTCCCGTACCCTGGAACAAGCCGCTGGAGCGCGGCTCGAAATACTCGATATGCGCCACCTGCGGATAAACCAGGAGGCCGACCACCGCAGTGAATGCGGGGCCCTTCGCCGCTTCGGGCAAACCCTTGATGCCGAGCGGACGCCCGACACGAACCTGTCCCTGCAGAATGCGCCGCGCCGTTTCGGGCAATCCGACGAGCTGACTCGCGCCTCCCGTCAGAACGACACGTCGTCCGGCCTGTGCCGCGAAACCCGCGTTCTTCAAACGGTCGCGAACAAGTTCAAGAACTTCCTCGACGCGCGGCCTGATGATGCGGACCAGATGCGATTTCGGCAGATGGTTCGGAACGTCCCGTTCGTCCTCGTCGACCTGCGGGACCGCGATCATGTCGCGGTCGTCCGCGCTCGACGCGATGGCGGAACCGTAGAGCGTCTTGAGCCGTTCGGCCGCGGACACGCGTGTGGTCAGACCGCGAGCAATGTCCATCGTCACGTGATGGCCGCCCACCGCGATGGCGTCGGTGTGCACCAGATGCCCGTTGGCGAAGATGCCGACGCTGGTGGTGCCGCCGCCCATGTCGACAACCGCGCAGCCCATATCGGCTTCGTCATCGACAAGCGCCGACAGGCCTGCCGCGTAAGGCGTTGCGATCACGGCCTCGATGCCGAGATGGCAGCGCTCGACGGCCAGCATCAGGTTGCGCGCGGCCGCGGCCTCGGACGAAACGACGTGAAGATCGACCCCGAGGCGTTCGCCGATCATGCCCGCGGGATCGACGATATGATTTTGCGCGTCGAGCGAGAAACCGGTGGGGAGCGCATGCAGCACCGCCCGCCCCTGACGAAGGTCCTGGCTGCTTGCCGTGTCCAGCACGCGGTGCACGTCGCTCTCGCCGACCGCTCCGCGGACATTCACATGCGCGTCGAAATGTTCCGAGCTCAGACGACCGCCCGTGAGGTTGACGATGACCGACTGGATCTCGACCTTGGCCATCCGCTCGGCCGCGTGAACGGCCTGCCGGATCGCGCCTTCGGCTGCTTCCAGATCGACGATCACGCCGCCCTTCAAGCCCGCGGAACGCTGATGTCCGATGCCCAGAATACGCGCCACATGGGTGCGGCCCCGGAGCGATTCGATCTCGTCGGCCGGCTTCAGTTCCGCGACAACGCAGACCACCTTGCTGGTCCCGATATCGAGGACCGACAGGATGGCGCTCTTGCGCGCGGAGAGCGGCTTCAGGCGCGGTGTCAGGCCCTGACCTGAGAGACTCATGTGTCGACCCCCTTGCCGCGCATTTTTTTCTGTTTGAGCRCATCGGCACGCGCCGACGCCGCTTCTTCCGTGAGACGAACGACGACCCGGTCCGGCATGCGCAGATCGACTGCCAGCACGTCCTTTTCCAGAATCTTCTGTTCGCGTTCGAGTTTGATGAGCCGGGCCACCGCATCGGCGGCGCCCTGCTCCGGCAGGCGCACGTCCATACCGT